>JBDTNA010000062.1:0-11153 GCA_039933985.1 Gemmatimonadales bacterium
AGAATCTCGTGTACGAAAGCTTCAGTCGATTTTACACGCCGCTCGAACGAATCGTGTGAGAAAGCTTCGCTCAGGATCGAGATTTTGCCGCGCAGGCCGTAATAGTTCGTTCCGAACCGCGGTCGAGAGTCGAACGTCACCCAGCCCTGTGACAGCGTATCGTCCGAAATGAAATCGCCGTAATCGAAGGTCGCAAAGCCGCGGCGTGACTGCATTCTCTTCCGCAACTCGGTGATGATCGAATCACGCGCGTAGACCGCGAGCGGCGCCGCCGGATTCAGCGACGGAGCATACGTCAGCGCGTAGCCGTGATAGCTCCCGTCCGTCGTATGCAGATCGACGAAGACATCCGGATTCCACTTATTGAACATGTCGAGCGATGCCCGTGTCTCAGGCGCTTCCACTTTCACATAGTCGCGGTTGAGATCGAGATTCTGCGCGTTCGCGCGCACTCCGACCATCTCGGGACCATTCTGCGATCCGCGATTCACTTCCTGCGAAGCAAACCTCTCATTGCCGTCGGCGTTGTAGATCGGAACTGCGATGAGCACAACAGAATCGAGCGCATTGGGCCTGGTCGAGCTGGTGAGATCGCGCAGCACTGCCTGCAGCGCCTCTTTGCCTTCGACTTCGCCCGCGTGGATGTTGCCCTGGATGTAAATGATCGGCCGACCGAGACGCCGCGCCTCATCAGGCGTCGAAACTCTCGGACGCGATGCCACCACATATGGTATGTCACGGCCTTCGTTCGTCTTGCCGATGACTCCGAACGAAAGCTCGGGCCGTCCCTTGAGCGAATCGAGGAACGCGATGACATCGCTGTAGCGCGAAGTTTCGAGGTATCCGGTTCGTTCTGCACGAGTGCGAGGGCCGGTGCTTGCTGCACTGTTTGTCGTGACGCCTGATCCTGTGGCGCATGCGACGGAGCCGACGATCGACGCGGCGAGCGCGCCACGGACAAAGCTTCGGTGATTTCGGATCACGATTCGGGGTAGAACCTTTCTCCGCGCCGGGCCATCGAGACCAGCAATTCCGCGGGCTCGAACCTGCCGGGAAATCGGTCGTTCAGCTCTTCGAGCTGTCTGAGCACTTCGGCGATTCCAAGAGTGTCCATGTAGCGGAACGGGCCGCCGCGGAATGGAGGGAATCCAAAACCAAAGACTGCACCAACATCCCCATCACGCGGCGAGCGAATCACATTTTCGGCGAGACAGCGAACTGCTTCATTGAGCATCGGCATCACCGTGCGCTGCTGAATCTCCGCCGCGGGAATCTGCGTTCGCGTTTGCGCCTGTGTTCCGGAAGTTGACGTCGTCTCGCGCGCGCCGGGAGCGAGAAGCGAGTAGACACTCTGGTCTACTTCACCCTTCTTCCCCTCTTCGTCGTAGAGATAGAAGCCCTTCTTCACTTTGCGACCGAAGCGGCCTGTCGCCACAACGGCCTGCATCGATGCCGGCGGAGCGAATCGTTCGCCGAATGCCTCGTACATGATCTTTCCAGCCTTCGATCCGACATCGAGACCGACTTCATCAACGAGCGTGATCGGTCCAACCGGAAATCCGAAATCGAGGAGAGCATTGTCCACTGCATCGATCGCCGCGCCCTGATCGAGAAGACGGCCGGCTTCGTTGATGTACGGCGTGAGAATGCGATTCACGTAGAAACCGGGTCCATCCCTTACGACGATGACAGTCTTGCCAAGCTTCTTCCCATACGCGACAACGGAAGCCGTCACGTCCGGATCGGTCGATTCAGTCGTGATCACCTCGAGGAGAGGCATCTTGTGAACCGGCGAGAAAAAATGCATTCCGAGAACCCGCTCGGGCCGCTGAGAAACTTCCGCGATGCGCGCGATCGGAATCGTGCTCGTGTTCGACGCGAAGATCGCCGACGGTCGAATCTCGGCCTCCGTCTCGCGCAGAACCTGATGCTTCACGTTCAGGTCTTCGAAAACCGCTTCGATCACGAGGTCGACGTTTCCGAATCCCGAGTAGTCGACGGTTCCGCCGAGCAATGACATCAGATCGGAGTATTCGACCTTCGTTATCTGTCGCTTCGTCAGCCTTTCCCTGAGAACGTCGCGCACCGCCGCGAATCCCTTCGCAACCCTGCCATGATCGGCGTCCTTGATGCGAACCAGTGTCCCCTGCTGAATACCAACTGACGCAATGCCAGCTCCCATGAACCCGGCGCCGAGAATGCCGAGCTTGTTGACTGGCATTATCTCCGGGAGGGGCGATCCGACGGGAAGCTCTACGCCTGAATCCTTCTTGAGCGCGCTGGTAGCGAAGAAGATATGGATCAGCTGGCGACACACAGGCGTCATCGCCATCTCGCCGAAGATTCTCGACTCTTCTCGATATCCGTGACTTGGTCCGCCGGAATATCCGGCAGCAACAGCGTCGATCGCGGCAGGTGGTGCGGGATAGTTTCCGCGCGTCTTCTTGAGCGTTTCCTCTCGAGCCTTCTTCAGAACGACACGGCGACCGGCAGGATTCTCGTCGAGGAGAAATCCTGAAACGCCGCCGCTGTGCTTCTGGTGCCTCCGCGTTCCATCGGCGATTTCGAGAGCGCGCTGAATCGCAATCTTCTTCAGGATCGCCGGATGCACGAGCTCATCGACGAGTCCGGTCTGCATCGCCTTCTTCGCGCGGACGCTCTTGCCGGTGAGAATCATGTCGAGCGCAGCGCGCACCCCAATGAGTCGTGGCAGCCGCTGCGTTCCGCCCGCTCCCGGAATCAAACCGATCTGAACTTCGGGCAATGCAAGAACAGTCTTCGGATGATCCGTCGCTATGCGATAGTGCGCTGCAAGCGCCAGCTCGAGCGCTCCGCCCATGCAGGCGCCATGAATTGCCATCACGAGTGGAGTGCGGTGCTGTTCGATTCTGTCGAGCAGCAGCTGTCCCTCATGACTCAATCGCTCGGCCTCCGCGGCAGACGTGATCTCGAGAAACTCCTCGATGTCAGCGCCGGCTATGAAGCTGTCCTTCTTTCCGCTGATGAGAACTGCAGCTTTCACATTGAGATCGCGCTCGAGCCGGTCGAACAGCGCAACGAACTCATCCTTCACCGCGCGATTGAACTTGTTTACCGGCTCGCCTGGCAGATCGATCGTGATGACGGCGATTCCGTTGGCGATCTCCGTATGCAGCGCGTACGGCGAGCTCATCGCGCGCGCTCCACAACCATCGCGAAGCCCATTCCACCCGCTGCGCAGACAGTCATCAATCCAAACTGCTGACCGCGGCGGCGCAGCTCATTCAGCAGCGTCGTAGTGATTCGGGCGCCGGTTGCGCCGAATGGATGACCGATCGCGATGGACCCGCCCATCACATTCAGTCGCGACTGATCGACTTCACCTACGGGTTGACTGAACCCAGCGCGTTCCGCCCAGTACTGCGATTCGAAACCGCGAAGATTCGAGAGGACCTGAGCCGCAAACGCTTCGTGCATTTCGACGAGATCCATATCGCGAAGCGTGAGCCCGGCTCGGGCAAGAGCAACGGGCGCCGCAAGAACAGGCGCCTGAAGAAGCTGTTCACCCGGATCGAGCGCTGCGTACGCGTAGGATCTGATGTACCCGAGCGGCTCGTAGCCGAGTGACCTGGCTTTCTCCTCGCTCATCAGGAGCACGCATGCCGCGCCGTCCGTCAAAGGCGATGAATTGCCCGCGGTCACCGATCCGTAATTGCGATCGAACACCGGCTTCAATGCGGCGAGCTGCTCGAAGCTGCTATCAGCTCTGATTCCGTTATCCGAAGTGACTACGCTCTCATACCTCGGCGGAACGTAGACCGGCATGATCTCGGCGGTCAGCCTTCCATCAGCGGTGCCGGCAGCGGCGAGACGATGCGAGCGCAGTGCGAGATGGTCCTGCTCTTCTCGCGGAATGTCGTTCAGCTTCGCCATCTTCTCGGCCGACTGTCCCATCGTCTCGCCGGTGGTCGGTTCAGCGATGGCCGGAGTGATCGGAATGAGATCCTTCGGCCGGATTTGAGCCAGGGCTTTCACTCGACCAGGAAAAGTTTTCGCTTTCGACGCGAGGACCAGCTTTTCCGCCATTCCCTGCGAGTGCAGGATTGGAACATTCGAGAGCGATTCGGCGCCGCCCGCGATCGCGACATCCATGTGGCCGAGAAGGATCTGGTCGGCGGCGTCGGTAATTGCCTGGTTCGCGGATGCGCAGGCGCGGCTGACGCTATAGGCCTGAACGCCTTTCGGGAGAATCGGCATCAGCGAGACTTCACGGGCGATGTTCGGCGCTATGACGGAAGGAATCACAGTCCCGAAGACGAGCCCTTCGACCTCGCTGCCGCTCAGGTTGGTCCGTTGAATGAGCTCGGCGACGCAAAGCTTTCCAAGGTCGATCGCTGAGATCGACTTGAAGGCTGAACCGGCTTTTGTGAATGGGGTGCGGACGCCTTCGACGATTGCTACGCGGCGACCATTTCCGACCGTGGGCATTCGGGGAAGTTAGACGGGGTAAGGGTATCTTTCTAGGATGCAGCGATCCTTCGCCGCCCTCGAGTCCCGCGTGTTCGACGTACTTGTGATCGGTGGCGGGATAACCGGCGCAGGGATCGCGCGCGATGCGGCCATGCGCGGTCTGTCAGTCGCAATCGTGGAAAAAGGCGACTGGGCCAACGGCACGTCGAGCAAATCGTCGCGATTGATTCACGGGGGCATCAGATATCTCGAGAGGGGACAGGTGGGGCTCGTGAGGGAATCAGTGCGGGAGCGCGAGACTCTCCTCCGAATCGCGCCTCACCTTGTGAGACCGCTCGAGTTCACGTGGCCTGTCTATCGGGGTGCGAGGCTTCCGAAATGGAAGCTTGAGCTCGGGCTGACGCTGTACGATCTGCTCGCAGGCAAACGGCGCATGAGAGCGCATCACTCACTCGACGTCGCCGAGGTCCTCGAGAAAGAGCCGGGACTGAAACGCGATGGCCTGACCGGTGGCGCCAGCTACTACGATGCCGCGGCAGATGATGCGGGACTTACGCGGGCGAATGTCGCAAGCGCCGCGGAACACGGCGCGATTGCGGTCGATCACGCGAAGGCGGAGTCCACGACTGTGACAGGTGGAAAGGCGGATGGCGCTGTCGTTCGCGATATGTCGGCCGACGCAACAATACGAGTTTCGGCGAAGATAACCGTGAGCGCGACCGGACCATGGCAAGCGAAGGGAACTAAGGGATCCCATATTATTCTGCCGAGGTCGCGGGTGGGCAATCACAGCGCCGTGACCATGACTTCTCCAGATGATGGACGGGTGATGTTTGTGTTGCCGTCAGCAGACGACACCGTAGTCGGAACGACCGATATCTACACCGATGAGACTCCCGACAACGTCAAAGCCGGCGATGCGGAGATCGCTTATCTGCTCCGCGCCGCGCGAGCGTATTTCCCCGAATCCCGGCTGGGACCGGAGGATGTGAAAGGGACGTGGGCCGGAATCAGGCCACTCGCCACAGCTCCGGTGGGAACGAAGCCATCCAGTATTTCACGCGAGCACAGAATCTCGCGCGACAAGACCGGTGTCCTTGTGATCACGGGCGGCAAGCTCACGACATATCGCGCAATGGCCGCGGAAGTTGTAAATCACATCGAGCTAGCGTTGTCCCGGAAGCCGACTCCGGCGCCGACAGATGAGGAACCCTTACCGTGAGGCATTCATGAAAAGAGTGATCACCGCCCTTGTGCTGTTCACCGCGGTTCCGGGTGTCGCGCACGGGCAATTCGCATCAGCCGTTGCCGAAGGCGTTCGCGTTCGTGTCTCGATCGCTGACGATTATCGCCAGCACACATGGGAGTCACGCCAGGCGCTGATTCACGGTAGCGTCACCCGCGTCACCAACGACAGTCTCTATCTCCGCTTGCCGAACTCCGCGGGAACAGTCGGGATCGATCGTCTTCAG
This sequence comes from Gemmatimonadales bacterium, assembly GCA_039933985.1. Taxonomy (GTDB): domain Bacteria; phylum Gemmatimonadota; class Gemmatimonadetes; order Gemmatimonadales; family Gemmatimonadaceae; genus UBA4720. The sequence continues at coordinate 5,922 of JBDTNA010000062.1, forward strand.
ATCAAGAAAATGGCGGTGAGCCGCGGAATGCAGTCGCCGGTCGAAAGCGCGGTCGTCAAAGGAATCGGGTCGGCTATCGGTTTTGCCTTGAGCACGTTCATCCGGTATGAGCTCACGCCGAAAGAAGATCGAGGCAACTACACAGCCGCCGAAGCTACAGGGATCAGCGCAGCTTTTGGATTCGGAGTTGGAGCATTCGTCGGCGCGATCTGGCCGACCGAAAAATGGAAGAAGGTGCACCTCGGAAATTGAGGCGCGCCTGGTCCTACTCGTTCAGAACGCGATGGACAAACGAGACTGCGATCGATCCTTCGCCAACGGCTGATGCGACACGCTTGACGTTGTTGGCGCGCACGTCGCCAACGGCGAACACACCTGGAAGAGTCGTCTCGAGAAGATATGGCGGTCGCGGAAGCGACCACTTCGCGGCGGCGAGATCTTCCGGTGTGAGATCGTTCCCGGTCTTGATGAATCCCTTCTCGTCCATCGCGACGCATCCTTGCAACCAGTCGGTCGAAGGCACTGCACCGGTCATGACGAAGATGTGCCGGATGTCGTGCGATTCTTCGATTCCTGTGGTTCCATCCCGCCACGCGACTCGCTCGAGATGCATTTCACCGTCGCAACCGGTAACCTGACAAAGAGTTCGCAGCTCGATCTTCGAGTTGCCCTCGATGCGTCTGATGAGGTACCTCGACATGGTGTCCGCGAGACCTTTCGACCTGACGAGCATGTAAACTTTGCTGCAGGTATCAGCGAGAAACACCGCTGCCTGACCCGCCGAGTTGCCACCGCCAACGATGATTACTTCTTCTTCGCGGCAGAGCTGAGCCTCCATGCGCGTCGCACCGTGATAAACGCCGGTGCCTTCAAAACGCTCGATGCCATGAACCGGCAGCTTTCGATAGCTCGCGCCGCTGGCGATGATGACTGATCGCCCGGAGACTCGTGACTGGTCTTCGAGTCGAATCCTGTAGGGTTTTCGATCGCATCCCAATTCGATCCCGCTCTTTGCAACCATAATCTCAGCGCCGAACTTCTCCGCCTGATTGTAGGCGCGGCCCGCCAGGTCCTGTCCCGAAATCCCCGTCGGGAAGCCAAGATAGTTCTCGATACGAGAGCTGTATCCTGCCTGTCCTCCGGGGGCTTCCTTCTCGATCATGAGCACATTCAGACCTTCCGACGCAGCGTAAACGGCAGCCGCGAGTCCGGCAGGACCGGCTCCTACAATGACGACATCTCGAAGCTCGGTTGGGTCGATTGAATCGTTGAACCCGAGGCAGTCGGCGATCGTCGAATTCGTTGGGCGCCTGAGCTCGTGTCCTCGGCAGAAGAGAACGGGAATTTCATTCTCTTGAATTCCCAGTTTGTCCAACATCACCTGTGCGTCAGTATCGGCGTCGAGGTCCAGGAACTCGTGTGGATGCCCGTTGCGGGACAGGAACTCGCGGACCCTCAGCGTGTCGGCGCAGTGGTTCGAGCCGACAACAACGACATCTCCAAGATTCCGGTTCCGAAGCTCAACGCGCCGAAGCACGAACGCACGGATGATTATTTCACTGAGTTGTCCGTCAGTCTGCACGAGAGTTTGCAGCTGCTCGCGATCGAGCTCGACGACTTCCCCCGACTCGACGGCACGTACCGAGGCGAGGGTGTGCCTGCCGGCAAGAAGTGTCACTTCGCCGCTGAACTGCCCGGCCTTGTGCGTCACAAAGACCTGCTCGCCGTCCCTCGAATCTCTTAGTACGTCCAGACCGCCTGACTTCACTACGTAAAATCGATCCGCGACGGTTCCCGCTTCGATTAGAAGCTCACCGGCTTCCACGTGCCTGACGTGACCGAACTTTTCGACACGCTCTACCTGTTCGGCGGTCAGAACCGGGAATACCTGATCCCGGTTCGCGGCGGTCGTCAGCGGAAGTGGTTCCAGGGTCGTGGCCATGCCTTGAGTCTAAACAACAGCGCAAGGCCCCGTACCGGTCCGGAGGTACTAGAGCTCGTGAATCGTCTTGAGGGAAAGGATCTTGAGGCGCCGAATCGTCGCCGGAAGCTTGAGGATTGTAGTATCCCCGACGGCGCGGCCAACCAGCGCCAGCCCAATCGGCGACGACATGCTCACGTGGCCCTCCTCGAACTCCACAGAATCGCCGAATACGAGACTGTAATTCTCTTTCTCTCCAGTCTTTTCATCCTCGACGGTGACCTTTGATCCCAACCCGACTTTGTCGGAGGGAATCTGTGCGACATCTATCGAAGAAAGCTTGCTCAAGCGCTGACGCAGCTGCCCCAGGCGCGCCTGCACGAACTGCTGGCGCTCCAACGCTGCCTTGTACTCGCTGTTCTCGCGAAGATCGCCATGCTCGACGGCCTTTCTGATCTCCGCCGGCAAAATGACATTAAGCTCGTGCTGAAGCTTCTCCGATTCGGCGCCGAGTGTCGCCTTGAGTTGTTCGATCATTTGACTGTACTGCTGGAGAGGAAAAAAATCCGAGCGCCCTTCCGTGCGGACGGGCGCTCGATATCTGAAACTAGACGGGGCTTCCGCAAGTCGCTAGCCCGTCACGTCATGCGTCCGCGCGGGCGTCAACAACTTTGTGTTGATTGTCATACGCGGCAATCACCGCATGCGCGGCTTCTGCCGGGTCATCAGTGAGAATCATCAGATCGATGTCACCCGGCGAGATCTTTCTCTCTGCCAGAACTCTCGCCTGAAGCCAGCGAAGCAAGCCCGCCCAGTAACGGCGCCCGAAAAGAATCACCGGGAACTGATAGATCTTACCGGTTTGAATCAGCGTGATCGCTTCGAACAGTTCATCGAGCGTTCCGAATCCGCCGGGAAAGATGATGAACGCCACCGAGTACTTGATGAACATCGTCTTCCGCACGAAGAAATAGCGAAAGTTCACGAGCGTATCGACGTAAGGGTTGGCGCCCTGCTCGAACGGGAGCTCGATGTTGCAGCCGATTGATCGCCCTCCAGCGAGGTGTGCTCCCTTGTTTGCCGCTTCCATGATTCCCGGACCGGCGCCGGTGATGATCTGGAAGCCTGCTTCGGCGAGCAGGCTCGCAACTTTCTCCGCTGCCTTGTAGTGCGCATCATCAGGCGACACGCGCGCTGACCCGAAGATCGTCACTCCCTTGTCAACAGAGGCGAGCGTGTCGAAGCCTTCGATGAACTCGCCCATGATTCTGAGAACGCGCCATGGATCAGTTCGCGTGAAGTCGAGTCCTGGCGCCGGTTGTTGAAGCAGCTTCTCGTCTTCGGTTGCCGGCTCGAAGTTCCGGATCGCTTCGTCGATCTTGCGCGCCGCGCCTAACTGCCGCGCTTCCATCGTACGCGAGGGAGGAGTTCGGCCCGCGAGTCGATGACCTTCCTCAGTTCGCTCGCGCATTCCCGCGCGCGCGTTTTCCTCAGCCGACGCACGGCTCGTCGGATCGGCTTTTTTTCCGGTCGGAGTGCGCGGATGCTTCGTTCTTTTCGTCCGAGCCTTCGCCGATGATGCCTTGGGGGTACTTTTCTTTTTCTTCATCAACTCGAATCTGTCAGCAGGATTGACTGCTCTCTTCGCACGGATGGCGCCATCACAGCTGCAAATGTGGTCATCGCCGCATGATGCTCGCCAGATGAACCAATGCCTGTCATAGTAATTGTCGCGGATGGAGCGCGTCCTGACAGTCTTGCGGACGCGATGGGCCGCGGCATTGTTCCAGCGCTGACAGCACTTCGTGATGAAGGCGCGATGCACACCGTTACATCGGTCTTTCCATCGGTGACCGGACCTGCCTACGCGCCGTTTCTCATGGGACGGTATCCAGGCCCGATCGGCCTTCCCGGATTGAGATGGTACGATCGGGAGCGAACGACATGCAGGCTGCCGGGAAATTCGCGCAGCTACGTCGGTCCGGAAATGCGCCACATCGACACGGACCTGGATCCTTCTGCGCCTACGATCTTCGAGCTCGCAGGAAGCAGTGTCGCCGCGCTCAACGTGATCGGCCGTGGCCTGCCGCCGCAGCACCGAATCGGACGGGGCGTGCGATTCGTTGTCCGCACCGGACGGACGCACTTCAGCGGTAAAGTGAAAGGATGGCTTGCAATAGACAGGGAGATTGCGACCGAGGTTGCGGGACAGATACGCGAGAAGAATCCAGACTTTGTGTTTTCGGCGATGACAGGCATCGACAAGACGTCACACTCGGAGGGTCATAGCGGCGCCTGCGTGGATCAAGCGCTGCAAATCGTCGATGAAGCAGTCGCGGAAATCCGCAGTGATGCCGAGCGACGCGGTACGTGGGGCTCGACTCATCTGTGGGTCGTGAGCGATCACGGTCATTCACCGGTTCTCGAGCACGAGGATCTCGTGGGATTGATACGGCGTCTCGGGTTCAGAACAATCGCGCACCCGTTCGTGTTCTCGCCGCGCGGCGAGATCGCCGTCATGGTGAGCGGGAACGCGATGGCGCACGTCTACCTGGATCTCAAACGTCGAACACGGCCGTGGCTGAGCGATCTCGATGAGAGATGGAAACCAGTGCGTGACGTTATCCTCGCGCGCGAATCGGTCGATCTCATGATTCTCCCGGTGGCAATCGGAGCATGCGAGATACACGCGGGCGGCCGCGGCCACGCGAGACTTACGTGGGGCAGCGGCCGAATAAGTTACGAGCCGATCAGCGGTGATCCTCTCGGAATCGGTGCTCAGAGTAAAATCACCGAAGACGAATCCTATGACGTGACCCTCACCTCCGACTATCCGGATTCGCTCGTTCAGATCGCGAAGCTGTCCGATTCACCGAGAAGCGGAGAGATCATTCTTTCGGCCGCACGCAACTGGGATTTTCGATCGAAGTACGAGCCGATTCCCCACGAGTCGTCGCATGGTGCCCTGCACCGCGATCACATGCTCGTGCCACTTCTGATGAATCACGCTCCCGTGCGACAACCGCGGAGAACGGTGGACGTGATGCCCAGCGCGCTGAAAGCGCTGGGCATCACGATCCCACCGGGATTGGACGGGGAGTCTTTTTTGTAGGGATCAACCGCTCTGACCCTTTGAAACTTCAATTGACGTTTACCTCACCCGTCATCGCCGCGTGCTGAGTGCAGTGAAACGGGAACCGGCCCGTTGATCCAAACGTGCGCGTGTTCGTTCCCGATGAGTGCAGTCCGATGTCGTCGACACCAACCGGTTGCGTATCAAACGTCACAGTATGCAGGATGCCGGAGTCGTT
>JBDTNA010000063.1:0-11080 GCA_039933985.1 Gemmatimonadales bacterium
TTGAACGTCGAATCCGTCGGCGCGCGGCTGAACAGTCTCGGTTGCCACTAGAGCCGTGCGTCCGAGGTGGGCGAGTTGACAGCTCCCTGTGATCAAGAGCGTGTTCGTCGAAGTGAACACTGCCTCCGCATCGCAGGTTCCCTGCAGTGGGCGATCAGTGCCGACAGATGCCGACACGGAAAGTGGTGGGAGGGAATCGTTTGTATCTGTGATCCTGTCTCCGGAACATGCCATTAGCGGAAGCGCGGCGACCGATACGAATGTAGCGAGATTGCGGATGCTTTTCATGGTTGACTCGGGTAAGTGGATGATCGGGTGATGCGCTCGGCAAGGATCGCCGCGCTGTGGAAGCTCTTACCGAAGGCTATCGATCCGCCGTTATTTCACCGTTAGGTGGGACCGGAGGTGTGTGGATCGACTCAACTGAAGATGAAGGCGCCGACTTCAACCACGCGCCGCGATCAAGGAAAGACATCCAAGCTGGCGCTGTGGCTTTTTGGCGCGCCCCGTGTTTCTGGTCTCGGGGCTGAGTTGGCTTCTGCGTTGTTGGAGCGTCCGAAGGCCCTCGCTCTCCTCACATACATTGCTATCGCACTTCCACGCGGGCTTCACCGCCGCGACGAGCTCATCGCGATCTTCTGGCCTGATTCAGATCCGGTGCACGCGCGCAATTCGCTTCGCCAGAGTATCCACCAGCTTCGTAGCCTTCTTCCGCCGGAGGCTCTTCACGTCCGGGGAAGCGATGAAGTGGAGCTCATCGGCATCGAAGTAGACGTGGTGACATTCGAAGACCTCCTCGAGCACGGCAGAGAAGGTGAGGCTCTCTCGCTCTACCGCGGCGAGCTTCTCAATGGTTTCCGGCTCTCGTACGATTCAGAGTTCGACTCATGGCTGGAGGCGGAGCGCGACCGTTTGCGCAGGCGTGCCGTGCGTGGCGCAATTGTCCAAGCGAAGGTCGGGGAGATCGACGGCGATCGCGAAGGGTCGGCTGAATGGGCAATGTTCGCGCTTGACCGAGCTCCCTTCGACGATGATCTGCTGCGCGAGGTAATCCAGATTTTCGTTCGTCTGGAAAAGAAATCAGAAGCGGCGCGCATCTACGCCGATGCGGTCAAGCGGTTCGAGACCGAGCTCGGGCTGGCACTGTCGATTGAAACCGTGCACGTCGGCGCGGCGATTTCCCGGAGCGGGCCAGCCTCTCCGCGCATCATCGGGAGCGAGCCGAAAGACACTCCGCCTCGATCAAACGTCTCACAGTCCGAAACGCCGTCCGGGCTGCGCAAGGCTCGCGTCGTAACGCCCGAGGCGCGGCAACTCTTCCTTCAAGGAAGGCAATTCGCCGCAGAGCGGTCGCCCGTTACGATCATGAAGGCGATTGAGAGCTACGAGAACGCGATTCGCCTCTCGCCGGATTACGCCGAAGCGCACTCGGCACTTTCGAGCGCGTTCTGTCAGGCGCCGGTCTACGTCGCGTACCCGGGAATCGATGCGTGGCCTCGCGTCAGGGCCCACGCAACTCGCGCGATCAGGCTCGACCCGCGCCTGGGCGAAGCGCATGCAACGCTAGCGCACGCGACCCTGTGTTATGACTACGACTGGACTCTGGCCGAGCGACTGTACCGGGAAGCGCTGATTCTCGATCCGGTTTCACTCGTCTCGCGGACGCTGTATTCTCTTTACTATCTGACGTCCGTTGGACGTACCGACGATGCGCTGGATATCGCCGACCGGGCGCGCGATGAAATGCCGGATGTGCCGGGGGGCATCACCGTTCTGTACGCGATGATCTGTGTGTTTGGGCGAAGCTTCGAGCGCGGCCTGCGCGAGATAGATTTTGCGCTCGAAGGAACGCCGATGTTCGTCCAGGCGCATTGGGTGCGAGGGATGGCGCAGGAGGGGTTGGGCGATTTCGCCGGAGCGATTGAGACATTCGAGCGCGGTGTCGAGATGACGAAAGGAAGCTCATTGCTCCTCTCGCAACTCGGCAGAGCCTGCGCGAGCTATGGCGACCTGGATCGCGCGAGGCAAGTTCTGTCGGAGCTCGATCAACGCCGTGAGAATGGAGGGCCCGCTGGGTATTACACTGCCGAGATTCTTGCGGCGCTTGGCGAAACAGAGGCGGCACTGGACCGGCTCTACGCCGCCTACCGGCAGCGCAATCCGTTCATGGTCTTCGCCGGAGTCATGTACGGGCTCGACCCCCTGAGAGGCACTCGCCGCTTCAAGGATCTGTTGATGCGACTTGGATTGCCCGCATACGAACGCAGCCGACGCGAAGCAAAACAGCCCGAAAGTCCAAGCTGGTAAGCGGGACCGTAGGACGCTATCCTGTTGCCGCGAAATGGCAATCATCCGTGGCTAATCGGAGCAGGCAAACCTGACATCATCCACAGCCGAACCGGTTTCTGCGCCGCCTGGTATCGCCCTTGCTTTTTTTGCTTCGGGGTTCGCGGCGCTCATCTATCAAGTCGTCTGGCAGCGCGTTCTCTTCACGAGCTTCGGGATCAACATCGAAGCCGTGACGATCGTTGTCACCGCGTTTCTTGCCGGGCTTGGGCTGGGCAGCATCGCCGGCGGAAGGGTGTCTCGAAGGGGAGGGGCAACACTGCTTCTCGCGTTTGCAGTCGTGGAAATATCTATCGGCTTGTACGGATTCATCTCCGTTCCACTGTTTCGCTGGATCGCCAACTACTCAGCGGGCATGAGCGCGACGGCCACTGGTTTACTCACGTTCACTCTCGTGGTCATTCCCACGTTTTTCATGGGTGCGACTTTGCCGCTTCTCGTCGCTTATGCTGTCAGTCGGAACGTGAGCGTGGGCAAATCCGTCGGTCAACTCTACTTCTCGAACACAGCCGGCTCGGCGCTCGCGTCACTGATGACCGCTGCATTCCTGATGCGAGAGCTCGGAGAATCCAATTCAGTCGCGGTCGCGGCGACGATCAACGTGGTCGTCGGCTCCACCGTGCTCGTCATGTGGCTCGCTGAGAGAAAGAAACAGCCCGTGACTCCATGAGCCTCGCCGCAGCAATCGCGTTCGCAGCGCTCTGTGGCTTCATCTCGCTTTCGTACGAAATACTCTGGTTCAGGGTCTACTCGTACATAACGGGCACGTCGCCAATCACGTTCGGACTGCTTCTGGGGATTTATCTCGCCGGGCTGGCGATTGGTGCCGACATCGCCGGAAAAATCTCGAGATCAGGAAGCGACGAAGGCATTCCCAGGCGTCGCACACTGCTGGCAACGCTGGCTTTCGTCGCAAACGTGATGGGATTTCTCGTTGTGCCGATCATGGCGAAGGCGACGATCACGTCCACCGGTGGATGGATGGCTCTCATTCCCGTTGGAGTCGCCTCGGCTTTGTTCGGAGCTCTGCTGCCCCTTGTAAGTCATCTCGGAATTGCCGCAGACTCGAGAACGGGTGAAAAGCTCTCTTACGTCTATTTCGCCAACATCGTTGGTTCGTGCGCGGGAAGCTTGCTCACCGGGTTCGTTCTGATGGATGTGTGGAACACGGAGAAGACGGCGCTGTTTCTCGCGCTCGTCGGGCTTGCCACCATCGTCCCGGTCATCTACTCGGGCGGGTCACGCATGCGCTGGGTCATTGCCGGCATCGTGTCAGCAGGTGCGGCCGCCGTGTTTGTTGCGGCAACTCCCGCGCTGTTCGACCGTCTCTACGAAAAGCTTCAGTACAAGGACACGTACCATGGCCAGCGATTCGCGCATCTGGTGGAGAATCGGCACGGCGTAGTGAGCGTTACGGATTCGGGAGTGACCTACGGCGGGGGCGCGTACGACGGACAAGTATCGGTAGGGCTGACTCATGATGTGAACGGCATCGAGCGAGCGTACGCGGTGTCCGCGCTTCATCCAAACCCGCGCAACGTCCTCATGATCGGACTTTCGACTGGCGCATGGGCGCAGGTCATCGCGAACTCTCCGTACGTCGACAGCCTTGCCGTCGTCGAGATAAATCCGGGATATCTTCCGATAATTGCCGAATATGCAGAGGTCGAAAGCATTCTGCGCAATCCGAAAATCAGGATCATCATCGACGACGGGCGGCGATGGATGGTTCACAACCCCGACAGAAAGTTCGACTTCATCGTATCGAACACGATGATTCACTTCCGGGCCAACTCCACGAATTTGCTTTCGCGCGAGTTTCTGCAGCTCATCAAATCACACTTGAATGACGGCGGAGTGTTTCTCTACAACACGACATGGTCGCAGGATGCGATCAAGACCGCGCTCACCGAGTTCAAGCATGGTATGCGTGTCGAGAACTTCATGGCCGTGAGTGACAGGCCGATGGCTTTCGACTCAGTCAGATGGAACAGCGTGCTCGCCGAGTACAGGATCGATGGCAAGCCGGTCTTCGATCGGAATGTGCCTTCGGAGCGTACCCGCTTCGACACCCTGATGGCATTCGCGACGTCTGCGAGTCGTCCGCCGCGAAATTTCGGACTCAAAGGGGGTGAAAGCCTTCTCGCACGAATGCCGCATGCCCGGGTTGTAACTGACGACAACATGCTCCCCGAGTGGCACACGCTTTTGTTGAGCAATCACAAGGACAGCCTCATCAGATGACCGGGGTGACAACGCTGCCATCGTCGGAAGTCCAAAACACTCCGACGAAGGCGTCTCGCCTGGCCGTGGCAGTCGTCGCCGGCAGCGCGGCGGTCCTGTTGGCAGTGTTCCAGCATCTCCGCGACCCCAACCGCCATTTCGATTTTGGATTGGCGTGGTTCGCTGGCCGGCAGTTGCTGTCCGGTGTGAACCCGTATCCATTGGTTGGCCCCGGACTCCAGTTTGACTGGCCATGGTTCCTTCTTTACCCGGCCACCGCGGGCGTGGCAGTGCTGCCACTGTCAGTGCTTCCGGAGCTGGCGGCCACGCTGCTGTTTGTCGGCATGTCGGCGAGTCTCCTGACATACGGATTGACTCGAAACGGGTGGGACCGTCTCTGGATATTGCCATCATCAGCTTTTGTAATCGCAGTCATGGCTGCCCAATGGTCACCTCTATTCTGCGCGGTCCTACTTATGCCGCGGCTTGGCTGGGTGCTGGCCGCAAAACCAAGTCTTGGATTGGCGATTGTAGCGGGAGCTCGGTCAGGCGTGGCGGTTCGATATGCCTTTCTTGGCGGAGTAGTCCTTCTTGCTCTGAGCTTTGCTCTGGTCCCAACCTGGTTCGCGAGTTGGCTCACCGTTCTGCAACTCCATTCTGCGGAAGTGACGCCCGCTCTCATTTGGCCAGGCGGACCGTTTATCCTTCTCGCCCTCCTGCGATGGAGGAGAGCAGAGACATGGCTTATTACGGCAATGGCCGTGATCCCGCTGACGCCTGCCTGGTACGAGACGCTCCCGCTCCTGCTCATTCCCAGGTCAAAGCGGGAGTGCCAGGTTCTTTCGCTTCTGGTGTCGGTCGGGTATCTGCTTCAGGCAGCTTTCCTTCTACCTGATGGAACGGTACCTATAGGGACAACCAGAGCTCTCGTCGTGGCATTCGGATACTTACCTGCTGTCATTGTTGTACTGCGACGCGGCAACGAACGCGATGTGTCAGTGTGGTGAATTCCGCAAAAAGAAACGACGAGCTGTCACAGCGGCGGACCACATTCGATGCCTGGCTCCTGCCGGTAGCTCTTGGTTGGTCCCTGCTGATGCTCGGCATCGGAATGATTCTGCGGGGCGACGCTTCGGCTCTTCGCCCGTTGTACAATCTTTCCGATCCGCGTGTTGGGCCCGCCGGGTTTGGTGCGTTCGTCGGGCATGCAATACTGTGCGGAAGCGATGTGAGACGGCGCCGCGTCCTTCGCGCCGGAGTTGTGCTCGAAGTGCTGCGAATGATTGCCGTTCTTGCCAGCGGCGTCCCCTTGGACTCGGCGCTTCTATCGACAGGATATGGGTTCCTCGCCGCGGCACTCGCTGACTTCCTGCTCAGTCGCGAGTGGCGATACGCTTTCCTGACCGCCCTGGTTCCGATTGGAATGGCTGCCGCGCCCGTCGGTCTCGGAGGGCTCGTTAGAAAGCTGACGCCCAAGACGTTCGACGGGGCACTCCTCGCGCTCGATGCGACTTTCAGGGTGCCGTTTTCGAAACTGATTGGTGAGCTCTTTGAGATCGCCCCGCCGATTGCCGCACTGTCGCTGATTAGTTACGCGATTCTTCCGGGAGCAATCGCCGCAGGACTCGCGTATGAAGAGTACAATCACAGGCGCGGCGTGACGCGCGGAGTCGGCGTGAACCTTCTGCTGGCATACGCAGTGAGCGGAACGATCGCGGCGTTGCTTTACATTCTCTGCCCGGCGACAGGGCCCGCGCATGCGTTCAAGTCAGGATTTCCGTCGCACCTGCCCGATTCGTCGACCGTGAGCCTGATTCTCGCTCCTTACGCGCCACTGTCTCCCAGAAATGCGATGCCCTCGCTGCATTTCGGATGGGGCGTGCTGCTGGCGAGAAGCACCGCTGGAGCACGAAGAAGCGTGCGACTCATCGCGCTTTCGTTTGCGGTGATGACTGCCATCGCGACAATCGGGTCAGGGGAGCACTACGTGCTGGATCTGATTGCGGCCGTTCCGTTCGTTGTGGCGCTGGAGGCGGCAACTGCGCGTGGCAATGTATCGAGGCGGAGAAGAATGGCGCTCATTTCGGGAGTGCTGTTGTTCGGCTCGTGGATAGCGACAGTGCGGAGCGCACCGAACACTGTGCCGTTCTTCGAATCGAATCCCGCGCTCGTCTGGGGCCTGGCCGTCGTAACTATAGTAGCGTGCGTCGCGGTAGCGTTGCGGAACCGCGATGCTCATGGTTTCTGAGCCCGGCAACTCGTTCCTGTTCGCTGGCAGATGTGATAAGAGCCGGCGTGGATTGCTCCAGCCGGCTCTTATCCCCCCGTACCCTGATCAGGTGCAGGTGATCAAGCCGTTCGCCGAAGAGCTGCATGTCTTGGGCGTCAGCGAATGCGAAGCCTGGGCGGTCCATGTTGCTGGCGGGCCGACAACCGCTGTGGCGGTGACGGTCACGTTTGCTGACTTCTGGAAGCCCTGCGCTGTTCCGTTACCCGAGAAGTACACGCCCGAGCTGTCGGCGGCGTAGCTCTCTTCGTACGTGGCGAGGTTGCGAAGATCAGCCTTCATCGACGCGACATACGCCTTTTCCTTCGTGTTCGCGAACTTCGGAATCGCGATCGCGGCAAGAATGCCGATGATGACGACGACGATCAGAAGCTCGATCAGGGTAAAGCCTTTCCTGCGTGACATAGGTGCTCCTTGAGAGATGATGATGCAATCGGCGGGAGGGCCGCGTACACCCTGCTAGGCATTGTTGGAGCCATCGAGCCAAAGTTTTGTAAACGAATATACAGTAAGGACTTAGCGAATCTGAAAAGGCGTCGTCACCGCTCCGGGCTGCCGCAATGCGCGGATAATCCGCATTCCGCGGCGGAATTACTAAAGACCCGGCGCGGCACGGGAGAACGAGCCGCTTAGTTGTATTGATAACTCAGATGATCCCGAGCGCGACAAGAGCCGGCGTGGATTGCTCCAGCCGGCTCTTGTCCCCCGCACGATGATCAGGTGCAGGAAATCAAACCGTTCGCGGATGAAGAGCAGGTCTTCGTGGTCAGCGAATGAGTTGCCGAAGCGGTCCAGGTCGCCGGCGGGCCGACAACTGCGGTCGCGGTGACGGTCACGTTCGCCGAATTCTGGAAGCCCTGGGCCGATCCGTTGCCAGAGAAGTACACGCCCGAGCTGTCGGCGGCGTAGCTCTCTTCGTACGTGGCGAGGTTGCGAAGATCAGCCTTCATCGACGCGACATACGCCTTTTCCTTCGTGTTCGCGAACTTCGGAATCGCGATCGCGGCAAGAATGCCGATGATGACGACGACGATCAGAAGCTCGATCAGCGTGAAGCCTTTCCTGCGTGACATAGGTACTCCTTGAGAGATGATGGTACTGGTCAGGCGGGAGGGCCGCCGGTCGCAGCCAAGGCACTGTTGGGGCCAAGCCGGGTCAGCTCCTGCAAATACTGTCGCGGTAACGGCTTACAAAACTGAGATGGGACGCGAATGCGCTCAATCGCACCGCAACTTGCGGATAATCTGCATTCTGCGGCGACTGCGTTGGATGATTACTGTGGTGGATGATCGACAAGACCATCAGCGCTGTGATCCTCGCGAGAGGACTTGGGACAAGAATGCGGAAGGCCGATGATTCCGCCGTGCTGGCTTCCGGACAGTCCGCTGCGGCCGACGTCGGGATCAAGGCGATGATCCCGATCAGGCGGCCATTTCTCGACTACGTGCTGAGTGCCCTCGCGGATGCCGGCTTCGAGCGAGTCTGCCTCGTCATCGGACCTGAGCACAATGCCGTGCGCGACTATTACTCCGCATTGCAAACGAGTCGCATTCATATCGAGACCGCGATACAAGATACGCCGCTCGGCACCGCTGACGCAGTTCTCGCAGCTGAAGAATTTGCCGGCAGCGGCTCGTTCGCCGTTCTCAATTCGGATAACTACTATCCTGTCACCGCACTGCGCGCTCTCAGGATGGCCGAGCCACCGGCGATGATTGCGTTCTCGCGTCGCGCGATAATCGAGCACGGTAATGTCGCGGCTGAAAGAATCGGAAGGTTCGGTGCTCTCGACATCGACGCGGCAGGTTTTCTAAAAAAGATCGTGCGCGAAACGACAGACAATGGAGAAGTCGTCTACGCGAGCATGAACTGCTGGCTCTTCACCAAAGAGATTTTCGCCGCATGCCGTCGCGTCGCTGTATCACCCCGCGGCGAGCTCGAGCTGCCAAGGGCCGTCGAGCTGGCGATCAACGAAATGGGAATGCACATGCGTGCCGTAAAAGTGGACGAGGCAGTTCTCGACATGTCCAGCCGCGGTGACGTTGCATCTGTCGCCGCTCGGCTCGAGGACATTGTTGTAACGCTTTAAGCAGCTACTCCGTGGGCGGTGCTTTGTCGAGCATCGACGCAAGTGTTCCATAGGGAACGGCGCCCGACTGCCGTGCTGTCTCCTTGCCGCCGCGGAACACTATCGTGGTGGGAATTCCTCGAATCTGGAAAGACTGAGCGATTTGCTGGGCCTGGTCGGTGTCGAGCTTGGCGACAATCGCCTTTCCTGAATATCTGGATGCGAGCTGATCCACCGCCGGCGCCATCATTTTGCACGGACCGCACCAGTCAGCGTAGAAGTCAACAAGAACAGGCACCTGGGACTCGCTTATCGTGCGCTGGAACGTCTCATCGTCGAGCTTGATCGGACGGTCGAGCAGCATTGGCTTCCCGCACTTGCCGCATTTTGGCCTGTCTGCCGCTCGGGACACATCGATTCGATTCCAGCTCTGACAGAACTGGCAGCGCAGAGTCGCCTTCGTGTCCGGTGCAGTGTCTGCCGGAGCGGTCGTTCCCATATCAGTCTCCTGACTTCGTTGGCCAGCCTCGAATGTCTCATCTGACTGCAAAAAGTGCAGCAGCGCAAAATGCGAGAAAATCGCTGGCAAAACGCGAATAAACGGCTGCTTCAAAACAAGTGCGTCCCGGGCGGAAATCCTTGTGACTCACGTCGGGGCCGCTCGTCTTCTGGGTGCACCGAACAGCTCGGTCGGGAAGAAGGTGAGAGACAAAGCATTTCACGCAACGCACATGATGAAGGAGTCTATGTCGAAGCAGTGCGCACGCGTACCCTCGAAGCGTCACCGATTCAATCGAACGTCGGGCTTCAGTATGCTCGAGATGCTGATCGTCCTGATCGTCATCGGTATTCTCGTGAAGATCACCGTGAACAAGACCTCTCTCATCATGCGCCACGAGCGTGTCAATCGTGCCGCTCAGGTTGTCGTTCAGGATCTTCAGAACGGATTTGCAATGGCAGGACGCCAGCGCGCGCCGGTCAGGTTGACGTTTACGCCGAGCACGAAGACTTACGTCTTCACCGACCGGGCGACCGGAACGGTTTTTCAAACGCGATCGATGAGCGGTGGAACAGAGTTTCAGCTTTCCGCTCTGACATCGACCGCGACAACGGTCGACGTGCTTCCGAACGGCATCGGATCGACTCCGTTCACCGTCACACTGACGCTCGGTGATTTCACGCGAACCGTGACGGCATCGAGCGCGGGCTTCGTCAGATCGAATCAATGAGGAACATCACGCAAACAAGCGGAGCTTCGCTCATGAATTGCGACGAGCAGGAAGTATCACACAGGCGAAGAGGCGGCTTCATCCTGATGGAAGTTGTCGTGGCGATCACGCTGATGGCTCTGATTCTTACGCCGCTCGCCGCGATGATCTTCAAGATCACGGCTCGCTCTCATACGATCATCGGAGGAGCCTACCGCAACGGCGTTCTGATGGAGCAGGTCAATCTTCTGGAATCTCTTCCCTATGACAGCCTTCCCGCCGGCACGCGTACGACACAGGTAACGGCGAAGCCATATCCGCATACTGTCACAACGATCATTACGACGTATTACACGAAGTACATGCTCAAGGGGAAGGCAATAACGCTCGTCATCACGCCCGCCAACGCGCTGTACAAGGCGGATACGACGAAGTTCATCCGCTCGAGCGCCAACACGCTCACGGCATTGATCGACGACAAGCAATGATCAGTCGAATCATTCCGCGGAAGGGAGTGTCGCTGGTCGAGCTCCTTGTAGGCATCGCCATTCTTGGAGTCGTCGGGATGGGGCTGACGCGCATCATGGTCGCGCAGGCACGCTACTTCGATCATCAGAAAACCTCGAACAAGGCGCGCAACGTCTCCCGTGGTCCGCTGAACCGAGTCGTTTCGGACATACGAATGGTCGAGGCCCAGAGCGGCATCAGCATCGCGACTCCGACGTTGATCAGGGCGCGCGTCCCGTTTGCAATTGGTGTCGTCTGCGTTACTGGTTCGGGCGGAACTCATCTGAGCCTCCTGCCCTCTGACTCTGCGATGTATGCCGCGCCGGGATATTCCGGTTATGCGTGGCGCGACGGCCAGGGCATTTATCACTACAAGGTTGGTGGTAACGTAAAGGATGAGAATGGGGATCTGACCTCATGCAACGCTGCCGGTGTCGGCAC
>JBDTNA010000064.1:0-11077 GCA_039933985.1 Gemmatimonadales bacterium
ACGTCGGCGATGGCGCGACATCCACCGGCGCGTTTCACGAAGGAATCAATTTCGCCGCGGTTCAGAGATGTCCGCTCGTCGTCGTAGTGGAGAACAACGGATATGCGTACTCCACTCCCTTGTCGAAGCAGACAGCGGCCAAAGAGCTGCGCGACAAAGCCGCTGGTTACGGCATCGAATCGGAACAGGCCGATGGAAATGATGTGCTGGCCACCTACGTCGCGACGAAGCGCGCCGTCGATCGCGCCCGAGCGGGCGGAGGCGTCACTCTCGTCGAGCTGATCACGTATCGCCGAAAGGGACACGCGGAGCACGACAATCAATCGTACGTGCCCCAGGGAGAAATCGATCGCTGGGCAACGAGCAACGATCCCATCGATCGCTACATCAAGGTTCTCACCCAAGACTGCGGTGTCGATCAGGCGGAGCTCAAGGCGATCGACGCGCGCGTGATGGATGAGATCAACAAGGCGACGGACGAAGCCGAAGCGTCGCCGATGCCGGAGCCGACTGATGCTCTCGTCGGGATCTACGCTGACCCGCCGATGGAGCAGCCGCTTTGGTTCAGGGAAGGCGTTCGCGCGGCGGTCGACGTGAACGAGCGTCCGGCGAGCTGGGGGACCCACGATGTCTGAGATCACTTACCTCGAAGCAATTCGTGAAGCGCTCTTCGAGGAGATGGAGCGCGACAAGAACGTCTTCTGTCTTGGCGAAGACATCGGCGCTTACGGCGGGGCATTCAAGGTCACCGAAGGGCTTCAGCTGAAGTTCGGCGAAGACCGCGTGATCGATACGCCGATCTCCGAGATCGCCATCATCGGCGCAGCGGCAGGAGCTGCGCACATGGGCATGCGCCCTGTTTGCGAGATGCAGTTCATCGACTTCATCTCGTGCGGTTACGACATGCTCACGAACTATGTCGCGACAGCGAGATACCGAGCAATGTTGCCGTGCCCGATGGTGGTGCGGGGACCGAGCGGCGGGTACGTGCGAGGTGGTCCGTTTCATTCGCAAAATCCGGAAGCGGCATTCCTGCACACCCCCGGATTGAAGATGGTCTATCCGGCAACTGCGAGCGACGCCAAAGGATTGCTCAAGGCAGCAATTCGCGACGAGGACTGTGTTTTGTTCTTCGAGCACAAATACCTGTACCGCCGCATCAAGGAAGAAATGCCGGCGGGCGATCACGTCGTGCCTATCGGAAAGGCCAGGGTGGCGCGCGAAGGCAAGGACGTCTCGATTATCACCTACGCCGCGACTGTCTGGAAATCGCTCGAGGCGGCAGAAGAGCTCGACAAGGAAGGAGTGTCTGTCGAAGTGATCGACCTGCGCTCTCTCGCGCCTCTCGATGATGAAGCGATCGTTGCAACGGTGAAGAAAACGAATCGCGCGCTCGTCGTTCATGAGGATACGCGAACCGGTGGCGTCGCAGGCGAGATCACGGCGCGCATCAACGAGCTCGCGTTCGAGTGGCTGGATGCTCCGGTTCTTCGCGTCACTGCGGCGGACGTTCCGCTGCCGTATTCACCGCCGCTCGAGGACTACGTACTTCCCCAGACGTCGGACATCGTCAAGGCGGTTCGCCGGCTAGCCGCCTACTGATGGCTGACCTTCCGCATGAGGATCGTGCAGCGCGCTACATCGGAGTTGGATGCGTTACGGCCGTCGCGGGCTTCTTCAGCGGCGCGATGGTCGGCGTATTCATTGCCAAGATTGTCGGCAGTATCCGGGGGTGTAAACCGATCGAAGGACTGCCCGCGTGCGATTGGCACGTGTATGCCGGTATCGGTATGTTGATTGGTGTTCTGACGTTGCCCGTTCTCGCCCTGCGCCGGCTGCGGCAGAGCGACTCGGCGACACGCGAATGAGATCGAGGAGATTACGGTGGCACCTGTAGACATTATCATGCCCCAGATGGGCGAGTCGATCGCCGAGGGGACGCTGTCCAAGTGGCTGAAGAAGGTCGGCGACGAGGTCAAGCGTGACGAGCCCATCTTCGAGATTTCGACGGACAAGGTCGACGCCGAGATTCCGTCGCCGTCAGCCGGGGTGATCACCGAGATAATCGTCAAGGAAGGCGAGACAGTCGCGGTCCAGACCGTCGTCGCGCGTCTCGAGACGGATAAGGGGGCGGCTGTCGCCGCCACGGAGGCCGCAGGGAAGGCCGAGACCGCAAGACCCGCCGCCGCGGCAGCGAATGCATCGGCGTCATCGAGTGGGGGGCCCCCCCCGAAGAGCCAATCTACGACTGCTTCGGCCGTTGTCTCTCATCAGTCGGGCGCACAGGCAAGCCCGCCATCGCAAAGCAACGGCAGCTCGTTCGAGGATCGAATTCGCACGAAGTCTTCACCTCTTGTTCGAAAGATCGCCGCCGAGCATGGCGTCGATATCACCTCGATGCAGGGGAGCGGAATCGCCGGACGCGTCACCAAGAAAGACATCCTCGGCTACATCGATTCGGGCGCCGCTGCGGCACCCGGTCGAATGGTTTCAATGCACGCCCCCGGTGGCCTTCCGCCCGAGACCGCGCACGGTCCAGTTCCCCAGCCCTGGCCTGGCGACAAAGTCGAGGCGATGTCCAAGATGCGCGCGCTCATCTCTGACCACATGGTGCAGTCGCGCCGCACTTCGGCTCACGTCACGTCGTTCATGGAGATCGACCTCACGCGCGTCGCGAAGATTCGTGCGCGCAAGCGCGCCGAGTTCGAGGCAGCAACAGGTCAGAAGCTGACGTACCTGCCGTTCATCATCGCGAGTGTCGTCAAGGGAATCCAGGCATTCCCGATCATGAACTCATCGCTTGCCGGCCGCGACATCATATATAGAAGGCCCATCAACATCGGAATCGCTGTCGCTCTCGATTGGGGATTGATCGTTCCCGTCATCAAGAACGCGCAGGACCTGTCCCTCCAGGGAATCACCCGGACGCTCAACGATCTCGCGGCACGAGCGCGCGCGAAGAAGCTGTCCCCCGAAGAAGTGCAGGACGGAACGTTCACGATCACGAATCCGGGCGTGTTCGGATCGCTGATGGGAACACCCATCATCAATCAGCCGCAGGTTGCGATCATGGGAATCGGCGCGATCGAAAAGCGGCCGAAGGTGATCAGCGGTGCCGACGGTGAAGACACGATTGCAATTCGCACGTGCGCATATTTTTCGATCTCCTTCGATCATCGCGTGATCGACGGAGCTGTTGCCGACGAATTCCTTGCTTTCGTCAAAAAGACGATTGAGGAATTCCCTGAAAGCGCGGTCTGAAATGGGTAAGGTCCTGACGATCCAGCGAACCACTGTTCCCGCCGGCGAGCGCGAAAAGTATTTCGAGCGAATCCGCACGAGCGCCAGTCACTACAAGGCTGCGAACTGCAGGTTCTGGGTTTACGAGGAGAGCGCGCTTCCCGGCGCGTTCATCGAATTCACCGAGGCCGATGACGTGACCACGTTGACTGTCGCGCACGCCAACTCGCCGCATCGCGTTCTCGATCCGGCGCGCATCTATCACGAAACGGAGATCGGCTGACATGCCGGCCAGATTGATCGACATGAACGGTGAGAAGTGGAGTGTCATGCCCTCCGGCTTCATCACTCAGTACGACCAGGATGAGTTCGGCCTGTTCTTCACTCGCGGATCCGGCCCTGAGCGCGAAGTTCGCGTGACGCGTTATTCGCCGCAGGGCTTCCGCTCGCGCGAGCAGTCGTTCGCCGCCCTCAGCGACGAGCGCCTCAGGGAGCTTTTCCAGCAGTCGCAGCCAAGTTTCACTTCGCCCGAGGCCGGCTACACACGTTGAATGACCCGGCCGCGCAGCAGGCCGAGGTCGATCTGCACATGCATTCGACCGCGTCGGACGGCGCACTGCCTCCGGCGCAGGTAGTCGCCGCCGCCCGCGCCGCGGGTCTCGCTGCGATTGCGCTGACCGATCACGACACGATGGGCGGAGTCGGGGAAGCGGTTCTGGCGGCCGATGCCGTTGGAATTCGTATCGTTCCTGGCGTCGAGCTGAGCGCTCATGATGGTGGTGAGGAGATTCACATTCTCGCGCTGCATGTGACTCGACCGGGCCCGCTCGAATCGCGGCTCGCATACTTTCGCTCGGCGCGTGAGCATCGCGCTCGAAAGATCGTCGAACGGCTCAATAGTGTCGGGGTTACGATCGACTATGAGTCTGTTATGACTGAAGCTGCAGGTGGCTCTGTCGGGCGCCCGCACGTTGCGCGTGCGATGATAAAAGGCGGAGCGGTGCGCGATTCGCGCGAGGCGTTCGACAAATATCTAGCGTCCGGCAGGCCTGCGTTCGTGGAGAAGGAGCGACTCGAAATTCGCGACGCGATCGAGATAACGCACGCAGCGGGAGCGATTGCCGTCTGGGCGCATCCCGGTGCTGGCGGTCGAAGGGAGCGAGTCGAGCCTCTGGTAGAGATGGGCCTTGATGGATTGGAAGTTCGTCACCCGAGCCACAATTCGGAGGACATGAAGCGCCTGACCGCGCTTGCCGATTTCTTCGGAATCGTCTTCAGCGGCGGATCCGATTGGCACGGTGCGCGTGAAGGGCAGCGCACGATCGGTTGCATGCACGTGCCGGCCGAATGGCTCGCGAAGCAGGATGCCGCAGTCGCAAAGAGGTATCAGGCGGAGGTCGCATGACGCGCCGCGGCGGAGTCGCGCTTGTCACCGGAGCCGGCCATCGGCTTGGCAGAGCGTTCGCGGTTGCCCTCGGCGCGCGTGGAATGCGCGTCGCGGTGCATTACAACTCGTCTTCCGATGGCGCGAAGGAAACTGTCCGAATGATCGAAGCGGCCGGCGGACGAGCGCAGCTCTTCCAGGCTGATCTGTCAGATTCAGATGGTCCGAAAAAACTGATCGATTCCGTCAAAAAAGAAATCGGATCGCTCGACGTACTAGTGAACTCGGCCGCAGGAATGGTGCGCACTCCTTTCGGCGACGTAACGCCGGAAGAATGGGATTCTATTTTCGCGCTGAATCTGAGAGCGCCATTTTTTGTCGTGCAGAACGCGGCTCGAGTCATGGAGAAGGGCAGCGTCATCGTGAACATCGCTGATCTTGCCGCCTTTGAGACCTGGCCAGGCTACGTGCCGCACGCGATCTCGAAAGCGGGGGTGGTGAAGATGACGGAGTCACTCGCGAAGGTGCTTGCTCCCAACATCCGGGTGAATGCGATCGCGCCAGGCGCGGTGCTCCTTCCGGAAGACTGGGACGAGGCGCAATCGAAGCGATTCACCGCGACGACTCCGCTCGAGGCGATTGGAAAACCCGAAGACGCGGTCGAAGCGATGCTCTACCTCATCGATGCCGAGTACGTGACGGGAGAGACGATCGTCGTTGACGGCGGCCGCCGGATTCGAAAGTGAGCCTCGCCGAGTGACGCGAATCGTCGGCCAGAAGAAGCCGCTCGCCTCCCGCATCTACCGAAAGACAGGCGACACGGTCGACCGCTTTCTTCCGAGCGGATTCAAGACACCAGCGCACTATTTGTCACGGCGGCTCACGCACCGCCTCGAAGCAGAGTATGACGCGATCATGTCGATGGTCAGCGCCGGAAGAACTGCAGTTGACGTTGGCGCGAACATTGGAATCTTCACGTACGGATTTCTCGCGCGTGGCGCTGACGTCTGCGCAATCGAGCCGCAGCCGGCGTGCGCGAAGCAGATCAAGTCGTTTTACGATCTTGGTTTCCCGCGCGTGACCGGACCCGCCAAGCGCGGAAAACTCTCGCTGCACGTTGAAGCTGTGTCGGATACGCCGGGAACCGCGGTGCTTTATGTTCCGCTCAAGAACGGAAGGGTGGACGACGAATCGGCGAGCCTGAATCCTGATGAAGGCGAATCATTGCGAATCGAAGTTCCGGTGCGGCGTCTTGACGACTACGGTCTCGACAGAGTGCAGGTAATCAAGATGGATGTCGAAGGTCGCGAGGTTCCGGCAATCGAAGGTGCCGCCGACACGATCGCGCGGTGTCGTCCTGCGCTTCTCGTCGAAGTCGAACAGCGACACCATGCGGAGAACATCGCGACTGTGTTTGCTCGAATTGACAGCATTCTCGGTCCACGGTATCAGACGAAGTTTCTCGGACACGATGGGTCCTTGCGGCCGCTATCGGAGTTCGATGTGGAGCGCGATCAGCTGGCCCACAACGACAATCCACTCGCGCGCTCGTACGTGCGCAACTTCTTCTTCATCCCGGAATAGCTTCAAACGGCGTCCATTGCTGGCATGGCTTGCCTGAAGGATTAGGATTCAGATAGAGACTACTCGAACCCGAGCCCTGGAATTGTCGGAAACAGCTCCTGTTGATGTCGTAATCGTTGGATCAGGACCGGCGGCATGGACTGCCGCGGTCTATGCCGCGCGCGCGAATTTGAATCCTGTGGTGTTCGAGGGAGAGCCCATCGGAACCGAAATTCCAGGTGGCCAGCTCATGCTCACAACCGAGATCGAGAACTATCCTGGCTTTCCGGATGGCATAACGGGGCCGGAGCTGATGGAGCGCATGAAGGCGCAGGCCCTTCGCTACGAGACCGACGTGCGCTCGGAGCTGGTGACATCCATCGACGTGAGCCAGCATCCATTCGTGATCGAGTCGAGCTACGGCGATCCAGTTCGCGCGCTCAGCGTCGTCATCGCCACAGGCGCGAAAGCCAAGTGGATTGGACTTCAAAACGAAATGCGACTCGCACAGCAGGGCGGAGGTGTCAGCGCCTGCGCTGTGTGCGACGGCGCGCTTCCTTTTTATCGAAACAAGGTTCTGGCGGTCGTGGGCGGCGGCGATACCGCCATGGAAGAGGCACTCTACCTCACCAAGTATGCAAGCGAGGTCGTGATCATTCACCGGCGCGACAAGTTCCGAGCGTCGAAGGTGATGGCCGATCGTGTCCTCGGCCATAAGAAGGTTCGCGTCATCTGGAACACACGCGTTGTCGACGTGGCCGGCGGCAACGAAATAGAGGCACTCACTCTCGAGAATGTCGAGACGGGGAAAACCAGCCAGCTCACCGTCGGCGGGCTTTTTGTCGCGATCGGGCACGAGCCGAATACGAAATTCCTTAACGGTCAGCTCGATCTTACGGCGCACGGCTACATCAAGGTCGATCCATGGCGCACGTCGACGAGCGTGCCCGGCGTGTTCGCTGCCGGGGATGTCATCGATGATTACTACCGGCAGGCCATCACTTCAGCGGGAACGGGATGCATGGCGGCGCTCGAGGCTGAGCGGTGGCTCGCGCATCACGGCATTGGAGAGTCGCCGATTCTCGAGACGGCAGAGGGACCGGTAGCGGCAACACCTGAACAGATCGAAGATTTCGTATGATCGTCACGCAGATCACGGTTGGCGCGTTCCAGGAGAACTGCTATATCGTCGCGGATCCGGATACAGGCGCGGCGGCCATCGTCGATCCGGGCAGTGAGCCCGAGCGGATCGAGGCGCAGATCGAGAAGTTGGGAAGGATTCCGCAGGCGATCTGGATCACGCACGCGCACGTCGATCACATCGGCGGAGTCGCCGCATTGAAGCGAAAATGGAATGTGCCGGTGTTCCTGCATCCACTGGATGAGCCGCTGTACCGGGTGGGCGGACGACAGGCGCAATTGTATGGGATCCAATATGAAGATCCGCCGCCTCCCGACGAATGGTTCGCCGATGGCCAGACTATCGAGCTCGGAAAGCTTCGTCTCGAGGTGATGCACGTGCCGGGTCACGCGCCCGGCCACGTGATCCTGTACGGACATGGAAACGCGCTCGTAGGCGACTGTCTATTCGCCGGTTCAATCGGACGAACGGATCTTCCGTTTTCCAATCCGGCTCAGCTCGAGTTGTCGCTGAAGAAAATTGCGGCGCTTCCTCCTGAGACGGTTGTGCACCCCGGACACGGCGACATCACCACGATCGGCGAAGAGCGGCTGTCGAACCCCTTCCTCAACGGCACGGCGAGAATCGTCCGCGCCCAGTGACCAAATAGATCTTCCCATGACCGATAAATTCAGAATCGAAAAGGACCCCCTCGGAGAGCTGCCGGTACCGGCCGACGCGCTCTACGGAGTGCAAACGCTTCGCGCGGTTCAGAATTTCCCAATCAGCGGACTGCGACCGCTTGCCGCGTTTGTCGATGCGACAGTTCGGATCAAGCGTGCCGCCGCGATCACGCACAAGGACACGGGACGACTCGAAGCGCTACTCGCTGATGCGATCGTACAGGCTGCCGACGAAGTTCTGGCCGGCCAGCATCGCGAACAGTTCGTCGTCGATCCGTATCAGGCCGGCGCAGGCACCTCGCACAACATGAACGTGAACGAAGTGCTCGCGAATCGCGCGAACGAGATTCTCGGCGGCAAGCGCGGTGAGTACAAGCCAGTTCATCCGAACGATCACGTCAACATGGCGCAGTCAACCAACGACGTGATTCCTACTGCGATCAGGCTTGGCGCCCTAACCGAGCTTCCGAAGTTGAAATTGGCGTTCGAGTCGCTCGCTGATGCGCTCGATGCCAAGGGCACGGAGTTCGATAACGTCCTCAAATCCGGGCGGACGCACATTCAGGACGCGATGCCGATTCGCCTTGGCCAGGAATTCACTGCGTACGCCGGCTCGATCAGGCGATGCATCAAGCGAATCGACGAAGCAGCCGATTACCTGCGCGATCTTGGCATCGGCGGAAGTGCCGTCGGTACCGGCGTGAACGTAGAGCCTGAGTATCCGGGGATCATGGTTCGCGAGCTCGCGAAATCGGCCGGCGTTGAGTTGAGAGAAGGGAAGGACAGGATTCAGCTCATGCAGAGCATGGGGGACCCGGCTGCATTCAGCGCTCAACTTCGCGTGCTCGCCCTCGATCTCAGCAAGATCGCCAGCGACTTCCGCTTGATGGCGAGCGGACCGCGCACTGGCTTCGATGAGATTCGACTTCCGGCAGTGCAGCCCGGCTCGTCGATCATGCCTGGCAAGATCAATCCATCGATTCCGGAGATGGTGAATCAGGTGTGCTTCCAGGTTGTCGGCAACGACAGCTGCGTCTCGGTCTCGGCCGAGCATGGGCAACTCGAGCTCAACGTGATGATGCCGGTGATCGCGCACAACATTCTGTTCTCGATGATGATCCTCACGAACACGGCGACTACGCTTACCGAGAAGACGGTGAAGGGAATCGAGGCGAATGAGGAGCAATGCGCATACTGGCTGGAGCGCTCGGCCGCGCTTGCTACTGCGCTTGCGCCGCAGATCGGCTACGCGAGAGCAGCTGAGCTCAGCAAGCAGTCGGTAAAGGAGAACGTGCTGATTCGTGATCTGGTGAAGCGCGAGCATGTGCTTCCGGATTCCGAGATCGATGAAGTGCTTGATATGCGGAAGATGACGGAGATAGGGGTGCCGGGAGGAAAGCACGGCGGGGTTTCCGCCGGCTAGGTAGTGGTTAAACCAATACGCGCCGGCTAATTCAGGTTGTCCGGGCCGGACAATTCGTCTATCCTTCACTCATGCGGATAACCACCTGGGCAGAGTACGGCGTGATCTGCGCGCTTCACCTCGCCAGGCGCGCGAACGACGGGCCGATCACCGGCCGCGACATTGCAGCGAAGGAAAAGCTTCCGGCTGACTATGTCGAGCAGATTCTTCTGCGCCTTCGCCGTGCCGGTGTCATCGCGAGCACTCGTGGAGCGCGCGGCGGTTACATGCTCGCGCGGCCTGCTGAGGAGATCTCGATCCGCGCCGTGATTCACGCCTCGGAGCTCGAGACGTTCGATCTTCACTGCGTGAGCCATCCGGTCGAGGCAGACCGCTGCTCCGCGTCGCACAACTGCAGCATTCGTCCGGTTTGGGTTCTGCTTCAGACCAAGATCGACGATGTGCTCGAGAGTGTGTGCCTAGCCGACCTTCTGCACGATGAGCCCGCGGTGAGAGAACGCGTGGGGCTGCCGATTCTCGAAACGGTCTGACAACGTTCGTCGAAAGGAAAAAAGAGAGGCGAGTGACATTGTCACTCGCCTCTCCGTCTTTTATGTGCCGAAGGGGGGACTCGAACCCCCACGGGCTTGCACCCACTGGCTCCTGAAGCCAGCGCGTCTACCAGTTCCACCACTCCGGCGCTTGTCTGTCCAAACTAGACATCGCCGATAGGCAAGTCAACGCAGTTTCCGAGAACGAAAAGTGAAATTCTTGTCACGACTCGAGGCTTGGTTTGTTGGAACGGACCCGTATTCGCTCGCATGCTCACGCCGCGCGAGTGCGGGGAAGCGGGGGCGCGCGATCCTGGCACGCGTGGCGCTCCGCGAAGCTCGCGAATACGACTCCGCTCCAACAAACCAAGTCTGCGCGATGAGAGCAGGATAGTTGTCTATTGGTGCGAAGCGATTTTCTGTAGCCGGATGGGGCCGGAGCTCGTGTGACGAACTTCGCGGAACGCCGGGTGCGCCGAGGCTCTCGCGCAATTGGTAACTGTCGTCGCGCGCCCGGTGTGAGCATGTGAGTCACGCGAGTTCCGGCCCCTTCCGGCTCCGCGGGGAGCTCGAGGTTCTAGAAGAAAGCTTTCTGAAGGCGCACACGCTGTCTAAGTTGAACGGAGACAATGGCTGAGACTGCGGAAAAGTCAGAGCGGGAATCGATCGCGCGCAACAAGCGCGCGCGCCACGACTACGCGATCATTGATACCTGGGAGGCCGGGATCGTCCTCACCGGCAGTGAGGTCAAATCGCTTCGCAACGGAAAAGCGAACATTTCCGATGCGTACGGGATAGTAAAGGATGGAGAGGTTCACCTCCTCAACCTGCACATTTCACCGTATGAGCAGGCGAGCCACTTCAATCACGAGCCAACCCGCACCCGAAAGCTGTTGCTGCACAAGCGTGAAATCCGGAAAATGATCGGTGCCGTCGAGAGACAGGGACTCACACTCGTCCCGCTCGAGCTGTACTTCAAAAAGGGCAAAGCCAAAGTTGCCCTCGGCCTCGGCCGCGGAAAAAAGATGTACGACAAGCGCGCCGACGAAAAGAAACGCGACGACGAGCGCGACATGCAGCGGGCGGTGAGAACACGGTGATTGGCGCGCTGCTGCTCTTTCTCCAGACATCGGC
>JBDTNA010000065.1:0-11066 GCA_039933985.1 Gemmatimonadales bacterium
AATACGCGCGGATTCCGTGCGCTCAAGGTCTGGCTCGCGCTCCGTCACGTCGGCCGTGCCGGATACGTGAAGATGATCGGTGATGACTGCGAGCTCGCGCGCGCGATGTTCGATGCAGTGAAGGCGAGCGAATATCTCGATGCGGTGAGCTGCGAGCTGAGTATCACAACTTTCGCCTTTGTGCCGCCCGGTCTTCCGCATGACGATCGAAGGTCGGACTATCTCAACGAGCTCAATACTGAGCTGCTATCCGAGCTTCAACAGAATGGGGAAGTGTACTTCTCGAATGCAGTTGTCAACGGACGATTTCTGTTGAGAGCATGTATCGTAAACTTCAGGACTACGGCAGAGGATGTGAGGAAGTCAGTCGAGATCGTGGTTAAGACCGGCATCGCGGTTCATGCCCGACTGACTGCGGATCAACGAACAGATAACGAACAACAGCGTTGACACGGAGAACACGGAGAACGTCGCACGGAGCAACGCGGAGATGGGAAGAACACTTTATTGGAAAAGACAAACAGACAAAAGCAAGTTTTTCATCTTACTCTGTGTACTCCGTGGGCTGTTCTCTGTGATCTCTGTGTCAAGGCTGTTGCTTTAAGTTTTTCTTGCGCGCCGAACAATCTCTCCCAAGGCAGCGACGGCCGCATCGATCTCTTCTTCGGTGTTGTAATAGTGAGGTGACAGACGGACCGCCGCATCCACTCCCTTGTCGCCAAAGTTGAGCTGCGCGAATTCCCGCAGCGATACCACCGAATTGATGTGGTGTGAACTCAGATGCCGTACGACCTCACGTGAGTCAACGCCGTCGAAAACCACTGTCACAATAGCGCACATCACAGAACCCCGGTCGAGCACCCGCGCGCGAGGAATCTTTTCGAGCCCTTCACGCAACCGTGCCGCAAGCATCCACGCACGATCGTGCGCCGTTTCGATCCCAACATCCAGCGCATATCTCGCAGCCGCCGTTTGCCCGAGCACCAATGCGTACGGGAACTCCCAGTCCTCGAACCTCTTCGCCGAGTCAGCGACCTCGTAGCGGTCCGGCGCGACCCATCGAGCTCCGCGCATGTCAATGAACAGGGGATGATCGCCGCGCGCGAGCGCACGATCTGATGCGAACATGAACCCGATCCCTCTCGGGCCGCGCAGAAACTTTCGGCCAGTCGCCGCGAGGTAGTCGCAGCGAATACGGTTCACGTCGATGGGCATCTGTCCCACCGCCTGACACGCATCGACAACAAACGGAACGTCGAGCTCGTCGCAGACCCCACCGATCGATTCGACGTCCTGCACGAGACCTGAGTTTGTCGGAACCCAGGATACTGCCACGACTCGTCTGCCGGAATTGCGCGACTTCAGCAGCTCGCGCACTGACGACGGATCGGCTCCGCCCTCAGGCAGATCCGTCGCGTGAAGTATCTCGACGCCGAGTCGCTGGCGAAGCGCGAGGTACTGAATCTGATTCGATGTATAGTCGCTGCGCGAAGTGATGATCGCGTCACCGCGGCTCAGATCGAACACGCTCATCGCCTGGATGAAGCCAGCGGTGGCGTTCGCGACGACACCGATGTTGCGCGCATTGCACCCTATGAGACTTGCCAGGTCGTCGTATCCGCGATCGATCGCCGCCGACTGCTCGTCCGAAGCTTCGTATCCGCCGATCTCGCTCTCGAGCAGAATGTGATCGGTGATCGCATCGACCACCGGCTGAGGCATCAGTGCCGCCCCGGCGTTATTGAGATGATTTCGAAAGGCAGTGCCGGGCGTGTCCGATCGCCATGCGTCGAGTGAGTTCGTCATGAGAGTGAAAGTGGCGATGGTTTGGCGGACTGGCGAGTGGCGGGGCGGCCCGTCAGAAGCGGTTTCGCCCGAACCCGCACCGCTACGTCTCGTACCGTTTACCGACGTGTCGCCACATCGGTGATTGCGTGACCCCGAAGCGGGGATGATTGTTGACGCAATGCAAACACTTTCAATGCATCTCTCAGAGCTTTCGCGCCGGTTTGGGCTCCTGGTTTTATTTCCAGCGCTCGCCGCATGCCTTGGCCTGGATGCGACCTCGCCCCGGCCGACGCTGCCGGCCGGCGGAATTCACGTTCTCTTCATAGGCAACAGTCTCACCTACACGAACGATCTTCCGAAGACAGTGGAGGATCTCGCGAAATCAGCCGGTGATACGATTCGAGTCGCGACAGTCGCGCTTCCGAATTTCGCGCTGATCGATCATGCACTTGGACAGAGCGACGCGGTGGATGTGATCAAATCACAGTCATGGAACTACGTCGTTCTTCAGCAAGGTCCCACGACACTCGGCGTGAATCGCGACACTCTCATCATCGCGACAAAGCTGTTGGATCCGCTTGCTCGCGCTGCAGGAGGAAGAACGGCTCAACTGATGGCCTGGCCGGAGTCGGATTCGCCGCAACTGTTCCCCGCCGTGCGAGCGTCGTCTCAGGCTGCGGCGCAAGCCGTGAATGGAGTCTTCATTCCCGCCGGCGACGCGTGGCGCGCGGCACTCGAGGTGGATCCGTCGGTTCAGCTGTACGGCCCTGATGGTTATCACCCAGGGCGACTCGGAACGTATCTCGCTGCCCTAGTCGTGTATGAGCGAGTGACGGGTCACGACGCGCGATTGCTTCCTTCGAATCCGACCGTCGCGGGCACCACGCTGGCTGCGTCCGAGCAGCTTGTAAAGTTCCTCCAGCAGGTCGCTCACGACGCCATTCTACGGTATCCCGCGAACTAGAAAAATCGCTTCTGGGTCGCTCATCCGGAGGGCCGGCGACGCGTCGCTGGCCCTTTTCGCTTTCCCGTTTCCGGGCCTCACGGATTGGCTAACTAGGCGTTTGAAAAATAAAACTTGACAGAATTGGGGACGCCAATACGTATTACTACGCGTTCCGGCAATCAAATCCGCCGCCCAAGCCAATTTCCCCTCACGGGGAGGAGTCCGAATGTCCCGATCGAGATGTCTCTTTTCAACCCTCTTTACCGTCCTGAGCGTCGCCCTACTCACAGCCGCTATGCCCTCTTCGGCAGCCGCGCAGGCGGGGCGAATCGCCGGCGCTGTTACCGACTCGACCCGCGCCGCCCTGGGCGGAACGCAGGTCACCGTGGTCGGCACCCGATACAACGGTTTCAGCGACGCCAGCGGACGGTTCAGCATCGTCGGAGTTCCCGCCGGGACATACAACCTTCGCGTTCAACGCCTCGGACAACGCGCGCAGACAGTCAACGGAGTCGTTGTCACCGCCGGACAGGAAACACAGGTCAACGTCTCACTTGCAGCAGTTCCTCTCTCACTCGGCGGAGTAGTCGTATCTGCATCGCGCCGAGCGGAAAAGATTACGGACGCGCCGGCGACGATCACTCGAATCGATGCCGCCGCAATTCAGAACACTGTCGGGAACTCGTTCGCGCCGGCGCTTAAGGAAGTGAAGGGAATCGACTTCATCCAGGTCGGCGTTACTTCGGTGGCGATCAATGCACGCGGATTCAACTCGGCGTTCAACAATCGCATGCTGATGATGGAAGACAATCGCATTGCGGTTCTTCCAGAGAATGGACTTCCTGTCGGCGCATTCACGACAAGTCCGAAAGTTGACCTTGCCGGGATCGAAGTTCTTGTCGGTCCCGGTTCTGCGTTGTACGGACCCGACGCATCGAATGGTGTCCTCACACTCAGCACCAAGGATCCGCGAGAATATCCCGGCACGACACTCGAAGCTTCAGGCGGCGTTCGTAACTTCTTCGACATCCAGGGTCGCCAGGCCGGTGTGATCGCCGACGGAAAGCTTGGATACAAGGTGACAGGCGAATATCAGCAGGCGAAGGATTTCTCCAACAGGAATCTTTACGCCCCAATCGCCGGAACAACTCCATCGCCCGAGCTGAATGCCGACTGGGACACCAATGTGCTTCGGGGCAGCGGCGCGCTGGTGTACTACATGCCGAAGCTTGCTCGCCTCGAGCTTAGTGGCGGAGCGAGCAAGTCGAACGGAATTGGACAGACGAGCGTCGGACGCAACCAGCTCATCGATTGGCAGTATCGAAACGCTCAGATCAAGTTCTCGAATCCCAACTTGTTCGCGCAGGCGTACATCACGCAGTCACTGTCTGGCGATACGTACCAGCTGAATGGCTTCGCGCAGAATCGTCTCCGCCAACCGGCCACTGTCAGCGACGATTCGGTCAGGCGCCTTTCCGACTTTCCAGCTGCAGGCCGTCTCATGGCCGCCGAAATCCAGAACACGTTTGTTGTTCCGCAGCTCAACAGCCTGCGCCTGACGTACGGCGGGCAGATCCGTCATGACATTGTGAGCTCGAAGCGCCAGTGGCTTGTCGACCGCAACACCGGTGAAGACATCAAGACAGATCAAAGAGGTGTCTATGCCCAGGCAGATCTTCCGATCGTCCCGATGCTGCGCGCAGTCGCTGCGGCACGCTACGACAAGCACGAATTGTTTGATGCTCAGTGGAGCCCGAAGGCGGCACTGCTCTTCACCCCTGTAAACGACCAGACTTTCCGCGTCACATACAACCGTGCGTTCAAGTCGCCGACCGTTCTCCAATACGGTTTCTTCTTCCCCGATTTCGCTCCGCTTGTCGGAGTATTCGGAAACCCGAACGGCTACTTCATCAAGAACGCCGCAGGTGCCACGGTTCGCACCATCGACCCGATCGAGCCCGAGACGAACACCACCTACGAGCTCGGCTACAAGGGCGTGATCGCGAATCGTCTTTTCGTCGACATCACAGGCTATCGCTCGAACTTCAAGAAATTCATGAGCCCCCTCGTCATCATCGCCAACCCGCTGACACCTGCTGCATCAGGTGGACCGACGGTGGCAATTGACCGCGCGACCGGCAAACAGCTTACGGGCTCGACGGGTGGCATCCAGATCCCGCTCACTTACTTCAACGTCGGCAACGCGCAGATCACAGGCACCGACATGGGCCTCAAGTTCCTCGTTACGCCGACAATTGCAATCAACGGAACCGCGAGTCTTCAGCAGCTCGACACCGTCGAGCGCGCGGCGACGGATCCGCTTGAAGCAACCTCTTTCAACAGTCCGACGACGAAGTTCAACGTCGGAATGGATTTCGCCAATCTTTACAACAACCAGCTGCGCGCCGGGTTCACGGTTCGCTACGTGAACGGTTATCGCTTCCTCTCGGGCATCAATAACGGGAAGATCCCGACGTTCAGCACGTTCGACTTCACGGCCGGATACAAGCTTCCAACCCTTGGGGCCAGCATCAACCTCAGCGTACAGAACCTGTTTGCCTGCCGAGGTGGAACTTCCACCGTCAACGGATGGCTCGCAGCCGCACGACCATTGATCTACAACAAGAAACAGGAGTGTGGTCTCGGTAAGAAGCACATCGAGATGATCAACATGCCGGAAATCGGAACGATGGCGTTCCTCGGCATTCGCTGGGATCGGTAGCAGTACCCTGCTTTCTGTCGGCGGTCTAGGGGTTGCCGGCAGGAAGCAGAATCCCCTCTACGATTCCGGATTCAACAACTCAGGGAGTAGACATTCGATGAACGTCGGGTCCCTGCTGCCGTGGCACTCACGTTTTCGCCCGGAGCACCTCGCCGTAGTATGCGGCGAAGAACGGCTGGTCTTCGCTGAGCTGGAAGGCCGCGTGAATCGTCTGGCGAACGGTCTGCACGAGATGGGACTCGGCAAAGGCGACAAGCTGGCGCTGGTCCTCCCGAACTGCATCGAGCTGCTCTACGCATATCGTGCCGCCGCGATGCTTGGAATTGTCGTTGTGCCACTGAGTCCACTGCTTCGCGGGCCTGGACTGATTTCACTGCTTCGTGATTCTGAATCAACCGCAGTCATCTCATGCTCGGCGATGGCAGACGCGATTGACGAAGCGCGAGGTCAGCTGCCTGACATTCCCGAAGACAATTACATACTGACAGACGCCGAGAGTCGCCGGGGTTACCGGAGATACACTGACGTCGTCGACGGGCAGAGCAGCGATGCGCCTCCGTACGTCGAAGTCAATGACGACGACTTCTACAACATCGTCTACTCCAGCGGCACGACGGGCTCTCCGAAAGGGATCGTTCACACGCATTACATCAGAGGCATGTACTGTACGATCTTCGCGGGCAGCTTTCGCTTCACGCCAGAGAGCGTCGTGATGCATGCGGGCTCTCTTGTCTTCAACGGATCGTTCGTCACTTTGATGCCGGCATGGTACCTCGGTTGCACGTACGTGCTGCAGCAGCGATTCGACGCTGCAAGCTTCATCGATGCAGTCGAACGTGAGCGCGTCACGCACGTGATGATGGTGCCCTCGCAGATCGTCGCGGTGATGAATGCGCCGAACTTCTCGCCGGAGAAGCTCGAGTCGCTTCAAATGCTTTGCTCCGTCGGAGCGCCATGGCATCGCGAGCACAAGGAGCGACTGATCCCGGTCCTTCCGAACTCGCTTTACGAGCTGTACGGATTGACTGAGGGCTTCGTCACCGTACTCGACAGCAATGACTTCTCGTCGAAGATAGACTCCGTCGGCGTGCCGATTCCGTTCAGCGAGATGCGGATCGTCGGCGATGACGGAAGCGAGCTTCCACCGGGTCAAGTGGGAGAGATCACCGGCCGCGGTCCGCTACTGATGCCAGGCTACTACAAGCGTCCTGACCTCACGTCACAGGCGATCGTCGATGGATGGCTCCACACCGGCGATGTAGGGTTTGCGGATGCCGACGGTTTTCTGCATCTGGTGGATCGAAAGAAGGACCTCATCATCTCCGGCGGCGTGAATGTCTTTCCAAAAGACATCGAGGAGATAGTCGTTCAACATCCGGCGGTGCGAGAGGTTGCCGTCTACGGTGTCCCGGACGAGAAGTGGGGCGAGTCCCCTGTCGCCGCGGTCATTCTAAAAGAGCCCGGCGCCGTTAGCGCCGAAGAGCTTCGACTCTGGATTAACGGACGCGTCGCAGCGCGCTATCAGCAGGTACATGACGTGATCATATCTGAAGATTTTCCAAGAAGTACTGCTGGCAAGACTTTGAAGAGAGTATTGCGCGAGATGCATTCATCGCGTGCGGCCGGAGTGCCCGCGTGAGCGCTGAGCCGATTGCGGCCGGCGGTCGCGCCGAATCCGATCATTACGCGACGATTCGCGGAATCGTCATGCACTACCTCGACTACCCGGGGCCACCGCCGACGATAGTATTGCTGCACGGACTTTCGGCGAATGCCGCTGAATTCGGCGGACTGATCTACGAAGGGCTGAACGAGAGCCATCGTGTGATCGCGCCCGACCTGCGCGGTCGCGGTCGCAGCGGGAAACCGGACAGTGGCTATTCGATGGGCGAGCACGCCGCTGATGTCGTTGCGCTGCTCGACTATCTCGGTCTCGACAAGGTTGTGATGGGCGGGCACTCGTTCGGAGCTCTTCTCTCGATCTATCTCGCCGCGCACTATCCCGAACGAATCACGCGAGTGATCGTAATCGACGCGGCGATCGTGTTTCACCCCGATACCGAGAAGCTTCTCAAGCCATCGCTCGCGCGACTCGCGCGCGTGCTGCCGTCGGCTGACGCATATCTGCTCGAAATGAAAACGGCAGCTCACGTGAACGGCATCTGGGACAGCGCGATGGAGGGCTACTATCGCGCCGAGCTGCATGAGAACGCAGATGGAACGGCGCAGTCGCTGACGAGCGCCAACGCCGTCGAACAGGCTCTTCGAGGAGTAGGTGTCGAAGAATGGGCGAAGCTCGTCGGTAGCGTCCGGCATCCGGTTCTGTTGCTTAACGCGTCGGAAGCCTACGGCCCGCCCGGCTCTCCGCCTCTCGTTCCACCTGAGCACGCGCGCACCACGGCCGAGTCTTTTGCAGACTGCCGGTATGTTGCGGTGCCTGGAAATCACCTGACGATGGTGTTCGGGGAGAACGCAAGTGTGGTTCGGCGGGAAATAGAGGAATTTCTTGACGCCGAATTAACGGGCGACTGAGTCCCGTTGCCCGTAGATTCCCGCCCGTGGAACAGCCACGAATCAAACGAATCACGACGCACGACGTCGCGAAGCGCGCCGGCGTGTCGCAGCCCACGGTCTCGCTTGTCCTCAGCAAGAACGCGCGAGCACGCGTTTCGGCTGAGACTCGCGAGCGCGTCCTTCTTGCCGCGCGCGAGCTCGGCTACGTCCCCAACGTTGTCGCGCGGTCGCTCGTCAGCAGCCGCTCGTATGCAATCGGCGTGATAGTACCCGACCTGCGCAATCCGTTCTTTGCGGAAGTTGTGAGTGGCGCCGAGCGAGTCGCGTCCGAGGCTGGATATGCGGTGCTGCTGTGTGAGACACGTGAGATTCCGCGCGATCGACACATCCAGGCGCTGCTCGAGCGGCAGGTTGACGGCATCATGGTCGATGCGATCGGCGCCGCTTCGCTGCCTGAAGCAATGCTTGCTGGAGTCAACCTTGTCTTGATCGACGAGCCGCCGGATCGCTGGCCAGGTGTCGCGAGCGATGCACTTGGAGCGGGCCGAATGGCGGCCGAGCACCTGCTTTCGCTCGGGCATATGCGATTCGGATTCATCGGGCCCGCGACGAACGTGCACGCGATCAGGATGCGGGAGCGCGGATTCGTCAAGGCGCTCGAGAGCCGCAACATTCATATCGAGTCGAGCATGTTGCGGCGCGTTGCTGCGACTGCTGCCGGCGGGCAGGCGGGAATGCGCGCGCTGCTCGCGCTCGACAATCCTCCAACCGCCGTGTTCTGCAGCAACGATCTCGTTGCGGCAGGCGCGCTGAAAGTCTGTTCGCTCGATGGAGTGGGAGTTCCGCAGGAAATGTCGATCGTCGGCTGCGACGACATCGAGCTGGCATCGCTGCTTGTTCCCGAGCTCACAACTATCGCGATCCCTGCTCGAGAGCTTGGCGCTCGCGCAGCGCGACTTCTCCTTCAGGGACTCAAGGACAACGACTCTGAGAGTCGCACTTCTCCACGCCCACAGAGAACCATCGCGTCGCGACTTGTCGTGCGCGGAACCACCGCTCCGCCTCCGGCGAATCAGAAGAAGTGAGCGGTCAGGTGAGGGAAGCAGTGATCACGGGCACGGGATCGTACGTGCCGGATCGAGTCGTCACGAATGCGGAGATTTCCGCGATACTCGGTGAGGACATCGACGAGTTCGTCACGAACAGTCTCGGTATTCGCGAGCGGCACTTCTGCGGACCCGACGAGTCCACTGCAGATCTCGCTGCTGCCGCGGCGAACAAGGCGCTCGAGTCGGCCGGCCTGACCGCGGAAGAAATCGATCTTCTCATCGTCGCGACTGATACTCCCGAGTACATCTCGCCTGCGACCGCTCCTGTTGTTCAGGCACGCATCGGCGCGTGGAACGCGGCTGCATTCGACGTCAACAGCGCGTGCGCGGGGTTCGTCACCGCGCTCGATACCGCATGGAAATACATTCGCGCCGACGATCGCTACAACAGGATCCTCGTCGTTGGCGCGTACGCGATGTCGAAGTTCGTGGACAGCAAGGACAAGAAGACATCGACGATTTTCGCCGACGGAGCAGGCGCGGTCGTTCTCGAAAGCTCCACGACGCCAGGAATTCTTGCGTCGGAACTTTTCGCGGATGGACGTCTGGCTCCGGGAATGGGGGTGTTCGCGGGAGGCACCGCTGAGCCGATCACCGAAGAGGTGCTGCGCGCGGGTAATCGGAATAAGCTGCGTTTCGTCACGAAGTATCCGAAGGAAGTGAACGAAGTGGGCTGGCCGCGAATTGCGCGATCGGTTCTCGAGCGCATCGGCCGAACGACATCCGATGTCGATGAATGGCTGTGGACTCAGGTGAACCTCTCTACCATTCGCGAGGTAATGACCACGCTGGGTGAGCCGATGGAGAAGGCTCATACCGTCATGGGCAAATGGGGATACACGGGAGCTGCATGCCTGCCAATGGCTCTCGATGACGCGGTGCGAAGCGGACGTCTCGACGATGGTGACCTGATTCTCATGACCGGGTCAGGCGCGGGGCTCGCGATGGGCTCGATCGCGCTCGAGTGGCATCCGGACAAAGGGCGCGCGAAGTGAGCGACAAAGTTCAACCTATCGATGCCACGCGACGATTCGCGCGAACGGGACTGATCGTCTCGATTCTGCTGATTGCCGGTGGATATGCGTCGGCGTTCAAGCCGGGCGGAGCTCCCCCGTGGGCGCCGTGGCTTCTCGCCCTTGGAATACCGGGCGCCCTCGGTTCCATCATGGCGCTCGGCGCGGCTCGCGGCAGGGCAGGTATCGGAAAACTGAAGATTCCTTTCGCGTTCGTCTTTGTCGTGCTGACTGCGGGGTTCGCGCTGGCGCTCGGACTTCCGGAAGAGACTGCCGATAGCACGCTTTGGCTCGGCCTCCCTCATCGTGCCGCAATTGTTATCTATGGTATAGGCCTCCTGCCGATTGTTGTCCTTCCGGTCGCGTATGCGCTGACGTTCGACGCGCAGACACTGAGTCAGTCGGACATCGACAGAGTGCGCGCGCTGGCGAAAGAAATCGCGAACGGGAAATCGAAGACTGAGGAAGCCGCGTGAGCGCGATGCCGCTGCTTACCCTGATTCAGACGTCGCTGCCGCACGTCGCTCAACCCATCGTCATTGCTGTCGGGCTCGCATACTTCGCGGTAATTATCGCGATCAGCGTGTGGGCAGCACGCCGCACGAAAACCGCGAGCGACTTTTTTGTCGCCGGTCATGGCATTGGACTCATTGCACTCACTGTCGCTTCGGTTTCGACTTCGGTGTCGGGTTTTGCGTTCATCGGCGGACCCGGCCTTATCTACACCGTCGGCCTCGGCGCGATGTTCATCGTTCTTCCCGCGTCGGTCACTAACGTCATGGGCGCGTGGGTTCTTGCCAAGCGTATTCGTCTCCTTGGCGAAGCACGCAGCCTGATGACAGTGCCTGACGCGATTGGCGCGCGCTATCGATCACCTGCGGCGCAGGGACTCGCTGGTGTTGCGATGCTGGTCGGCATTATCGGATACATGGCGACGAACGCGCTTGCGATGGGCGTTGTGATCAACGCGATCT
>JBDTNA010000066.1:0-10996 GCA_039933985.1 Gemmatimonadales bacterium
GTCGACCGGCGAAATGAGCTCTCGTCGCAGCTCTCAAATGTCAATGAGCGACGTCAGGCCCTTGCTTCGGACATAAACGCCTCAACAGAAGGCCCGGCGAAAACGGGTCTCGAGGACAGGATCAAAGTTCTCGATAACCGAATCGTTCAGATCGAGAATGATCTCGCGACTACGGGTCGTCAGCTGGCGCTCGTTCCCGCGGATCTGGTTGCGTTTGCCGAGCGCGACGCGAATCGTCTGCCGTCCAGTGGTTCCGAGTGGGACGAAGGAATGGCAGCTGGCGCTGTCACGATGGCTTTTTTTGTCGCCGCCATTTATGGAATTCAGCGATTCCGCAATCGAAAGAAAAAGAAGCGTCCCGCCCAAGCTGAGCTCGCTTCCGATTCAACTGATCGCCTGGAACGACTCGAGCGCGGCATGGAAGCGATCGCGATCGAGATCGAGCGCGTTTCTGAAGGTCAGCGATTCGTGACTAAGCTGCTTTCTGAATCTGCGACGCCGATGGGCGTGTCGCACCGTATCGCCCAGCCGGAGCAACAGCCCGCGAACTCTATCTGAGCTCGGACGCCCTGACAAACTGAAGGTGCGCAGCCCTAGCGACCGAACAACCTTCCCAATCGAGACCCGTAGCCGGGACGCATCACGACCACATTCCCGGCCGCGCTGATACGCCAGCGAGGACACAGCGTTCGCAGCTCAGCGATCGACGTTGGAACGAGATAGTCGAGACCGCGTCGGCTCGTCAGCAGCATACCTGAAGGCGATAGCGACTCCAGCATCAAGTCCATGTAATCGCGGAAATGCGAGTCGCAGCAAGCGTAGGAGCGGACATTTACGTCCACTACGCAATCGAGCGATTGTTTCAGAAGCGCTCTGTACGAGCTGACGTCGTACTTGTTGCACAGCACTGCGTCGAGTCCCAGCTCCGTGGCATTGGTGCGCTCACCGCCGTCCCTGGTCAGGCCCTGGATGCAGTTTGTAGGTGACTTCGAGGGCGTAATCAAGCAGCTCGTACAGAGCCAGAATGCGAACGTCCTGGTTTACGACTCAATTGCTCCTTCGCTGGAAGACGCACTTTGCGGGACGGTGCCAGTTGCGGTCGGCCAGGGATTTTACCTCCGTACCGACAACGACCTTCTCGGCACTGGCGGAAACCGTGCGAACGGGTTCTCCGAACATGTGCATGCCAAGGTCGCTTTCACGCAGGGGGGCACTGGGATGGTAACAGGCACTCTCCATGGGGCAGGACTGAACGGATCAGTGTTTTTGTCAACACGTCCGTGAGGCTTAATAGACTCGGGAACTGAGAATCGAGCGTGTTCCGAAGGTCAGCGATTTGTGACGAAGCTTGCGGTTGTTAGAAGAAGATGTCGGACTTGCACGATGGTCCCCGGGAAGAAGGCACGGAGCCCACAAGCGATCGAGACGGCAAAGACGCTCAGAGTCCAAGGTCAACCTTGATGTCGCAGAAAGCGTGGGCACGGGCGACGAATCGAGAGGCGGATATCGGCGCCAGTAATCGCGCTCTATTTATGAACTGTCATTGATCTACCGACGCCGGCTGTCGTATCTTCGCGCCATCCGAAATCCACCCCACACGAGGAGAAGAGGATGCGAAAATTATCGCTGCTCTCGATTGCCCTGGCGACTGTCCTGTGCGCCCCTGCCCTGCAGGCGCAAGCAGGCTCACCCAATACGACCCCGGGCGCTGTAACCCGCGTTACCCTTGTTCGGATTATCCCCGGTCATGCAGATATGTTCTGGCAGGATGTTCGACAAAACGGTTTGCCTATCTGGCAGGAGCAGAAGAAGAGAGGACTAATCACCGATTATTCGGTTGCTACCAAGACCACCACTGATGATCCCAAGGACTGGAACGTGGCGATCAGTGTCTCATACAAAAACTGGGCGACGCTCGATACCTTCGGAGCGCGGAATGATTCGGTGACCCTTGGTCATTACGGCACCGCCGCGGCGCGAACGGATGCGAATATGGCCCGGATACAGCATGGGGAAACAGTGTCCAGCTTCCTGATCAGGAACCAGACCGTCAATCCCTGGCGGTGAGCCATCTCGACAAGGCGGCCCGCGAGAACAGACGGTGCTGGCAGAGTTTTGACTTGTGGTTAGTTTGGCGACGATGAAAGGTGCTCGACGAACTCCTGACGCGATGGCAGAAACCGGACGGCTCATTTCGCACGCGCCAACTTTTCTTAGGCTGGGATAACGTGCCCATACACCGCTGGGCGCAATCGCAGTTGTTCCGGAGCCTGTGTTTTCTACTTTCGGAGTCCAAAGCCAAAGAATGATGCAGTCTCTCCAATCCGAACACGCTGCACTCATGGTGCAACAGAGCGAAACAGTTGGGTCAGATTCTCGAATTTACGGATGGGAGCAATGGCGCACAGAAATATCCTTCAAGGTTTGCCGAAGCGAGTATCGGGCAAATTCGGATTGATTTCTATCTTTTCGATTCTCATGACCTGAGCAGCTGCCGGCAAGCCCGCCGCCTTAGTCGTTATTGAATGAGCAAAT
Source organism: Gemmatimonadales bacterium (assembly GCA_039933985.1). GTDB lineage: Bacteria > Gemmatimonadota > Gemmatimonadetes > Gemmatimonadales > Gemmatimonadaceae > UBA4720. The sequence goes on from JBDTNA010000066.1 coordinate 2,536, forward strand.
AGCACCCCGCCAACCGCTTTGTAATCGCCGAAATCGGTCACACTCTCGATTACCTGCCCGTTGAGAGTGGTCTTGTGAGATTCCCTGAATAGTTGATGCATTTCGGTATCGAGGTAAAGAAATGAGATTTCACTATTGTTCTTGGTAAGTTTCAGTTTGTAGGCTGGAGATCCTTCAACATCCTCCTTGCCGGCGAATTCCACTCGATAACCCTTTGATTCGTAATCTATCAACGGCCCATCAAAATCGGCTTGCGCCCTTAAACTTTCAAGTTCACTGCCGGTGACCGGCTCCGGCAAAGTTTTGCCGAAGAAAGGTGAGACCATCCAGCCGTTTTTGCCGTCGTAGGTTTGGATACCAGTCATCCCTTGCAAAGTAAATTCCATCCGGGATTTGTCGGGACGTGCCATTTCCATAGTAAGTGCTGCCTCAAAACCTGGACCTAAGATCATCTTGCCGGTAAAACGTAAGGTGTTAATTGCTTTGAGTTTATTCATCCCGCCTCTCGCTTGGATGTATTCCCCGATAAGTTCATCCGCCCGCTTTTCGGCATCAGATTTGATTGGCGCCAGGGTAGCGACCTGGACGTTTGTATTAGCTGGTGTCACGGGGGACGGCGTGAGGTTTGGAGTCGGAGAGGCAATCGCAGTTGGCTGAATATTTGGAGACGGTTGAATTGTGGTGACAACGGGAGTTGGAGCGATAACCGGAGTTGATTGAGTTTTTGTATTAGTTGGTGTGACGGGGGACGGCGTGAGGTTTGGAGTCGGAGAGGCAATCGCAGTTGGCTGAGTATTTGGAGACGGTTGAGTTGTGGTGACAACGGGAGTTGGAGCGGTAACCGGAGTTGATTGAGCTACGGTTTTTTTATAGTTCTTAACTTTTTGTTTATCAGAAGGTGACATTCCGATACTCAGGGTGTTACCCATGAATTTCTTGACATTGGCGAGATTTACCGCTTTTTCAGCGTTGCTGAGCTCGACTTTGACGAAGCCAACCAAAAGCGGCTGCCCATTCGAACTGCTTTTGACGACTTGCACTGTGAGAGTTTCAACTCCGGACTCGTTAAAAAACAATTTCAGATCAGGCTCGGTGGTGGCGGATGGTAAATTACCCACCAACAGTCTCACCGTTGCTTTTGAGTTGGTTTGAGCCATGGTTGAAGAAACCAAAAAAACAATGGACAGGCTGATCAGCATCATTTTTTTCACGGTCTTCACTAGAAGTTCCATGACTGCCCCCTTGTGGCTTGTCGTCTTTTAAGTGAGCGGTACGAACCCAGCCCGTAAAGTTTGGCGGTGAAATCGCTCCGTTTGTTCACTCTATGTGCACTCATAGGCAAAGAGCCGCTGAGGAAGTAAATACCTCAGCGGCCCTTAACTTGTTGTGTATACGACCGTTACGCCATATCGGGACGGCGGGATTTGAACCCGCGGCCCCCTGAACCCCATTCAGGTGCGCTACCGGGCTGCGCCACGTCCCGCTTTCGCGTGTGTCTGCGAAGCAAGGCGCAATCTACCGAGTGGAGAGAGCCCGTTCAACCGCAAACCCTAACGTAGCGACTCAGAGTCTCCGCGCAGTACAATTGTAGTGGATCGCCGCCTCAACCCCGACAGAAACGCCGTGTCCGAACCCGCTATCTCCTCCACTGCATCAACCGACTACCGCGACCTCGGCTTCGGCACGGTCGTCGGAGGCGCGAACGAGCGACGGCTTCTGAACCGCGACGGCTCGTTCAATCCGCGCCGAGAAGGTCAGGCATTCCTCCAGAGACTGCATCTCTATCACATCATGCTGACGATCTCGTGGAGACTGTTCTTCGCCACCGTCGTCGGACTCTATGCAGGCGTCAATCTCCTCTACGCGATCGCCTACCTCGCCTGCGGACCCGGCGCTATTGCCGGACAGCCCCCCTCGGCCTTCGGCGGAACATTCGCCCGTGCATTTTTCTTCAGCGTCGAAACGCTCGGAACCATCGGGTACGGCAACATCTTTCCCGTCGGCGGGCTGATCAACACGATCGTCGCCATCGAATCGCTGACAGGAATTCTCATGCTCGCGCTGGTGACGGGACTTTTCTTCGCGCGCTTCTCGAGACCGACTGCGGCGATCAAGTTCAGCGATCGTGCGATCGTGTCTCCATATCGCAGCAACACCGGCTTCATGTTCCGGCTCACGAACGCCCGCGCCAACCAGCTCATCGAGCTCGAGGCGAAGGTCCTCTTTACGCAGATGGTCGACGGGTCACGCCACTATCACCAGCTCGAGCTCGAACGGAAGAAGGTCGTGTTTTTCCCTCTCAGCTGGACGATCGTTCACCCGATCGACGAAGAGAGTCCTCTCTGGGGAATTTCTGAGGAGGAGATGGCCGAACGCGACGTCGAGTTTCTGGTCCTTCTGTCCGGCATCGACGAGACGTTTTCGCAGATCGTTCACGCGCGAACATCCTACAAGCCACACGAGATCGTGTTCGGTGAGCGCTTCGTCAACATCTACAAGCCCGTGAGAGCAGACGGTACGGTGAGCATCGATGTCAGAAAGCTCGGGCTTACCGAACCTGCCGAAGAAACCGAATGGGCGGCCACCCAGACCTTCCATCACACCGGGCACTTCCGCGGTTACGCGCCGCCGAAGCCGCGCCAACCGGAGGAGTAGCACGAGCTACTTTTTGCGGGGCTCGCTTTCCTCGACGCGTGTCTCCGCAACCTTCCCAACATAAAAATCTCCGAAGTCGGCATAGTTCGCGCTGACGTCGTCAAATCGCATCTCAGTCACGAGCTTCTTGAAGTCGATCGCATCCTTTGCGAACAGGGTCACGCCCCACTCCCAATTCTCGAAGCCGATTGCGCCGGTGATTATCTGCTGTACGCGCCCCGCGTATCTGCGTCCTGTTACACCATGCGACTGCATCAGCCTGCTGCGCTCCTCCAGCGACAATGCATACCAGTTTTGCCCTGGATTGCGGCGCTTCGACATCGGATAGAAGCAGACGAACTGCATGTCGAAAGGAAGGGATGGATAAAGCCGGCGCTTCACGTGATCGGCGCTCTTCTCCGATTTGACTCGCTTCGCCATCGCGGCTTTGTACAGGTCGTCGCCAATTTTTCCGCCGCGGGAAGTCGCCTCGGCCTCGAGCTCAGCCGTCGCATGATAGAGCCCCGCTTCTGTAACACTCAAAAAGTTGTAGACAAGCTCCACCGGCATCTCGGCAAAGAGAACGGACACTATCTGTCGCACGTCGGCGATCTCATCGAGCGTCGGACGAAAGTGGATCAACATGAAATCCGCGGTGGATCCGATGAGGTCAATGCGAATCGACCAGCCTTCACCGATGACGATCTTCGCAAGATCGAAGTTGAGTATCTCATCTTCGCGCTTCTTCGCCTTGGCGCCAGGAATCCGGCGGTACACCTGATGAAGCGCATACCATCCCTCGATAGTCTCCGGCGGATGCGCGCCGGATCTGGTCGCGCTCTCAGGTCCCGCCATCCCCTTCCCCGGTGTGGCGGCAGCTTTCAACTCAGCTTCGCGCTTCTCCTGCATCTCTTCGTTCTTCATCTGCGATAGAGTACGTAAAGTGAAACGCCGATCAGCAACACTCCAAACACCTGCCTCAAGTGACGCTGCGGAACTCTTCCGCTGATCAGGGCGCCGACGATACTTCCTGCCGCCGCAATCGCCGCGAACCACCCAACGAGATACCAGTCCATCACCACGGTTCCCGCATAGCCGAGAAATCCGCTGGCGGCGTTCATCGCGATCACCAGCAGTGACGTGCCGACCGCGAGCCGCATCGGCAGCTTCTCGATCAACACGAGTGCAGGCACAATGAGAAACCCGCCGCCTACGCCGATCAATCCGGTCAGAAGGCCAACTCCGATTCCCTGGACCGCAAGAAGCGTCAGCGTCCGCCGATCGGCAATGAAGTTATATGTCGTTGCTTCCGAGTTGCCCTTTTTCGTGAAAGTGCCGCGAAGCATCATCACCGATCCAAGCAGGCCGACGATTGCAAACATCACCAGCTGCACCTGTCCGGGGATGTGTCTCGCGATCAATGCGCCGACATAGGCCGACACGACCGCGAAGGGACCGAACACCAGCGCGACACGCGTTGCGACAGTTCGCTGGCGAGCGTGCGATACGAATCCAATAACAGCGACGAGACCCACGACGCAAAGACTTGTGGCAATCGCCTGCTTCACCGGCACATGCAAGGCGTATACGAGGATCGGAACCGTCAACACCGACCCGCCCCCGCCGAGGAGGCCGAGGACGATCCCGACGAGGAGCGCGAGCCCCGCGCCGAGAGCCGTCATCGATTACGGAGCAGTCGTGAACGTGAAGGTGAAGTTTCCGGTGAGTGCATTACCCGCCGCATCCTTGGCTCCCGTCGTCACTGTCGCCGTGTAGCTGGTGTTCGGCGCAAGGTTCGCGCTTGGCGTGAATGTCACCACAGTGTTTCCGGCGCTCGGCACGACAGAGCCGGTAACCGCCGCCCCGCCTCCCGAGATGGCCAGCGTCACAGTGGTGCCGTTCAGGCTGGTGGGATCCATCGCCTCACTGAAAGTGAACGTGACGGTCGTGTTGACCGGTACGCCTGTCGCCGCAGTTGGTGTCCTCGAAAGGACCGTTGGCGCAGTCACGTCGGGCGCGGTGGTGAATGTCGATGTCGACGTTGCGCCGAGCGCGTTGCCTGCGACGTCTTTCACGCCGGTGGTAATGGTCAGCGTGTAGCTGGTATTGGCAGCAAGCGTCGGCGTTGGATCGAGCGTCGCGGTAGTGCATGGGCTGTTGCACGTGACAGTGGCCGGCACGAGAGTCCCGCCCGATGTTGTGGTGAGAGTGATGTTGGTCGCGTTGATGGTCGACGCATCCATGTTCTCACTGAACGTCACGGTCGCGTTCGTCGTGACAGCCTGCCCGGTCGCTCCATTGATCGGCGTGCGCGAAACGATCGTCGGCGGAATGACGTCTGCCAGCGCCGCTGTCGTGAAGTTCGAGTTGAACTGAGCCGCAATCGCGTTTCCTGCGACATCCTTCACACCCGTCGTTACGCTCACGGTGTAATTCGTAGCGTTGGACAGTGGTCCCGAAGGCGTGAACGTCGCCACGTTCGTTCCGGAATTGAACGTGACAGTTCCCGCGACGACCGCGCTCGTGCCCGTGTTCCTGAGAGTGACCGTCGTCGTATTGATCGTCGTCGGATCCATCGCCTCATTGAACGAGACGAGGACGTTTGTGCTGATCGGTACGCCGGTCGCATTGTTCACCGGATTGACGCTCGTCACCGACGGCGGAGTCGAGTCCAGGATAAGCGTCGTGAACGTCGAGGTGAATTGTCCGCCGAGCGGATTGCCGGCCGCATCCTTTGCGCCGGTGGTCACAGTCACGGTGTAGTTCGTGTTTCCAGCGAGCGGCGCACCTGGAGTCAGCGTCGCCGAGGTTGTCGCGTTGTCGTACGTAACCGTGGAAGCGATCACCGCGCTTGTAACCGTGTTCTTGAGACTGAACGTAGTCGTCGTGATCGACGTCGGATCCATCGGCTCACTGAATGTCACCTTCACCGTCGTGTTGAGAGCGACGTTGGTTGCACCACTCGCCGGCACAACAGCCGTCACCGAAGGCGCGTTCGTGTCACCGGTGGTGAACGCGAACGTAAACGGCGCGGCCATGGCGTTGCCTGCCGCATCCTTGATCGCTGCAGCAACAGTCACCGTATAGCCGGTGGTCTGCGCGAGGGTCGCGGTCGGGGTGAACGTAGCGACACGTGTCGCGGCGTTGAACGTCACGGTGCCCGGCACTGCCGTGCCGGAAACTGTCGCACGCATGCTGATGTTAGCCGCAGTTACTGTCGTTGCATCCAGCGCCTCGCTGAACGTGATGTTGACCGCGGTTGTGGGCGCTACTCCGGTCGCTCCGGCGATCGGGGAAGTTGCGGTTACGGAAGGTGGTGTATCGTCCCGAGTTGTGAACGACCAGGAAAAGGCCGTCGCCAGAGCGTTGCCAGCGAGATCCTTCGCGCCCGTTGTGATCGTCGCCGTGAAATTGACTGGATTGGCCAGCGACGATGAAGGCGTGAACGTAGCCGTGCGTGTCGCCTGGTTAAACGTCACCGCTCCCGGCACTGCAGCGCCCCCGGCAGTCACTTTGAGCGTGAATGTCGTCGCGTTGATTGTCGCAGGATCCATGTTTTCGTTGAAGGTCGCCGTTACCGTAGCGGCAGGCGACACTCCGACGAAATTGGCCGGCGGCTGATTCGAGATAACGGTCGGAGGAGTGCGATCGACGGTCGTGACTGTAGACGCGGCGTTTTCTTCCGAACGATCAGAGACGATTCCCGATTTGCAGTTCGCCGCGACCGAGTAGACATACGTCGCCTGCGGACTCAACCCGGAATCGACATAAGAGGTCGTCGTCGATTCACCGACCTTTGCGCCATTCCTGAAAACGCTGTAGCTGATGACGCCATCGTTCAGCGGACTCGGCGTCCACGCAATCGTCGCCGTCGTCGGATTGGTCAGCGTTGCCGTCACGCCCGTGGGAGTGCTGGGCGACGTCGGACCCGTGAGCTCACCGCATGCGGCGACCACCAGAGCGACAATCGCGAACGCAGCGAACGGAATCGCGCGGTGCATCTTCTTCACAGTCATGAATCTCTCTCTAATCGGCCGCATCAATTGTCCCTCTTGATGATGATGCGACGGTTCAGCTGTCTTCCAATCGCTGTGGTGTTTGGAGCGATCGCCTTGTCCTCGCCGGCACTGGATATCGTGATTCTGTTCGGAGCAACACCCTGAGTGACGAGGTAGTCGCGCACAGCACGCGCCCGGTCGAGACCGAGCATGATGTTTCCGGCGTTTGATCCGATGTTGTCGGTGTGCGCTTCAATACTGACCTTGATCTCCTGGCCCGCATCTGACGTGAGATCGACAACGAGCCCGTCGATCATCGGCTCGGCGTCATCGCGCCACGTTGTCTTCGAGAAGTCAACCTGCGTTCCATCGATCTGGAGAAGCACTGCGCCGCGACCTGTCGGCAAATTCGATGGCCCGACCGGGCGATTCGCAGCGGGCGGCGCGACTGGCGCAGGCGCTGGAGCAGCGGCCGGCGGCCGCGAAGGCTGAACCGTCACGCGCTGCTTCGGCACCGGAATCAGAGGCGGCTCTTTTCTCACTTCTGTTGGAATACGCATCGGACGCTTCTGCGGAGTCTTTCCAGGAGTGCCGATGATGAAGGACATTCCCGCCATTCCAGTGAATGCCGCACCACCCGAGCCGATCTGACTCGTCACCTGCGCGCGGAACGCACGCGTGTCGCCTATCATCTTACGAAAACCAACCCCGACGTTGGCGACGCCGAGGCTCAAGTTTTGATCGCAATCGCAGCGGGGTTGGGTAAAACGGACGAACTCATAACCACCGCCGATCAGGGCATACGGCTGAAATCCCACTGTGCTGGACTTCTGAATCAGAAGCGAGATCGTCGGCGTGAAGACGAACAGTGGTGGTTTGTAATAGGAGTTCAGCTGCCGGCCGTACGTGGCGGCTAGACCCCCTTCAACGGCAAACATGCTCTTCAGGTGTGTCGCGAATGTCATCGCTCCGCCGAAGGCCAGGCGTCCGTCCGAAACGCTGTACTTGGTCGACAGCACCCGCCCGGCGGCGAAAACTCCGAGCTCCCGGGTTCCGGCGAGCGTGCCGTTCGATGACGAGATTACCGACTGCGCAAAGGTCGTGTGCGGCAACATCGCGGATGCGAGAAGTATCAGCGACGTGTTCAACAAGCGACGCATGGAGTTTCCTGAAATTGGCTTGGCGGTGACGTTCAATAGAAGAAGTGCCCAACCATACCGGTTGGGCACGCTGGGCCGGCCGTGGGACTGCAGCCGATTACGCGGAAAGATGCCCCGTAAAAGCAAATGCAGGGGCCCTTTAGGCGCAAGCGCGAAAGTCGCCACGGTTCAGTTTGGAATTGCGCAATACGTACTGAGTGCGCATTCGGGAACCCTGCGCGCATTGGGGGGACCCTAACGGAAGAGCTCCGACACTGGCGAGCGATGCGGCCCCTCAACTCCCACAGAACTGCAGGCTGTTTAGACACAGAGACCGCAGAGACCACAGAGTTTCTTGTTGTTTTTTTTTCAGGGTCATCCGGTAATACCGGGAAAAAGGGTGACGATACGACCAAGGAAACAACAGCATTAACCACCGAGGCCGCCGAGGCCGCCGAGAACGACCACCGAGGAAACTCTTAGGTTTTTTTGCCGCGCCTCGGATTCCGGGAAAGGATCTCCCGCGAAAGATTCGCACCGTTACTCAATCAAGATTGGAGTTCTCCCACCGGAAATCCACGACGGGTCGATAAAGCAAAAAATCTTTCTCCGAGGTTTTTCTCGGCGGCCTCGGCGGCCTTGTATCTACCGGATATGAGGAATAAGCGCGAGAATCGTGTTCGAGGTGGG
>JBDTNA010000067.1:0-10909 GCA_039933985.1 Gemmatimonadales bacterium
CCTCGACGGCAACGAAAAAAAATACCTCAACGAGTGCATAGACACCGGCTGGATCTCGTCCGAAGGGCCGTTCATTCGGCAGTTCGAAGAGAAGTTTGCCGCCAGGGTAGGTCGTAAACACGGCATCGCCGTCTGCAACGGATCAGCCGCCCTCGATGCCGCCTGCGCCGCGCTCGATCTCGGAATCGGCGACGAAGTCATCATGCCGACCTTTACGATCATTTCGTGCGCTTCGGCAGTCTCGCGGCTTGGCGCGATTCCCGTTCTGATAGACTGCGACCCCTGCACCTGGAACATGGACGTATCTGCTGTCGAGTCGAAAATCACGGCGAATACCAGGGCCATCATGGCGGTCCACATCTACGGCCTTCCCGTAGACATGGATCCCATTCTCACCCTCGGCGAGAAACACGACCTTCACGTGATCGAAGATGCGGCCGAGATGATCGGGCAGACGTACCGCGATCGGCCCTGCGGATCGCTCGGCACAATCTCCACGTTCAGCTTCTATCCGAACAAGCACGTCACCACCGGCGAAGGCGGAATGATCGTCACCGACGACGACGAGCTGGCGGAGAAATGCAGAAATCTTCGCAATCTCTACATGCAGCCCCGCCGCCGGTTCGTACACGAAGAGCTCGGCTGGAATTTCCGAATGACCAACCTTCAGGCCGCACTGGGACTCGCACAGCTCGAGCGTCTCGACGAATTCGTCCCGAGGAAAAGACACATCTTCGATCGTTACACAACGTTGCTTGCCGATGTGCCCGCGCTTCAGCTGCCCGTCGCTTCAACCGAGTACGCGACGAACATCAACTGGGTCTACGGCGTCGTGATTCGCGACAACGTCCCGTTCGATGCAGACGAAGCGATGCGCCTGCTCGGCGAAAAGAAAATCGGCACCCGGCCGTTCTTCTGGCCGATGCACGAGCAGCCCGTGTACCGGCGAATGGGTTTGTTCGAAGGCGAGAGTCATCCAAATGCAGAAAGGATCGCGCGGCGCGGATTCTATCTGCCGAGCGGACTTGCGCTGACCGACGATCAGATGGACACGGTATCTGCGGCGGTTCACGAGGTATTCGCGTGACAGTCTTCGCCGGATACTCGCGCTACTACGACCTTCTCTATCGCGACAAGGATTACGCGGGCGAAGCCGAGTACGTCGCAGGCTTGATCGAGCGACACGCGCCGTCGTCGCGGTCAGTCATGGAGATCGGTTGCGGAACGGGCGCTCATGCGGCCGAGCTCGCTCGGCAGAACTACGACGTGACCGGCGTGGACATGAGTGAGGGAATGCTCGCTGCCGCTGAATCGCGAAAAAAGGGAATGCCGCCGGGTCTCGCGTCACGTCTCACATTCGCCCAGGGCGACGCGCGAAATGTTCGCCTCGGCCGCCAGTTCAACGCCGTGATATCGCTCTTTCACGTGATGAGTTACCAGACGTCGAACGAAGACATTGCTGCCGCGTTTGCAACGGCGCGGGCACATCTTCTGTCTGGCGGAGTGTTCGTCTTCGACTGCTGGTATGGGCCAGCCGTGCTTCGACAGTGGCCCGCCGTCACGAAGAAACGGCTCGCCGATGAGTCAACCGAAGTGCATCGCGTCGCAACGCCGGAGATTCACGTCAATCGCAATGTCGTGGACGTGAACTACACTGTCGAAGTCACCGACATCAACACACGCGTGACTGAGACCCTCGAGGAACAGCACCGCATGCGATACCTCTTCACGCCGGAGATAGAGCTAGCACTCGAAACGGCGGGAATGAATCTCGTGGACTCCAGAGGATGGATGTCCGACGATCCGCCAGGCCTCGAATCGTGGGGCGCAGTATTCGTCGCGAAGGGATGAAGAAGATTGGTGTACTGCTCTCCGCCGGTCCGGGGGGAGGAGTGCTGCAATACTCCCAGGCCATAGTTGACGCTGCGCTGGCCCTGCCGAGTGAGTATCAGCTTTGCGCGGCAATCGCCGATCCTTTGTGGGAAGGGGTTCTCCCGTCCCGCATGTCGGTCCTGAGACTCAGAGACACTCTCTGGAACCGCGCGCTCAACAAGCTCTGGCATCTGTCACGCCTTCCTGTCGAGGTGTGGAGACGCACACTCGCGATTCTCGATACGAACGTGACCGCGCTACTCGACGAGCGCTGCGACCTCTGGGTTCTGCCGAATCACGATCGCTTCTCATTTCGCGCGCCAATTCCTGCGCTCGGAACCGTGCACGACCTGATGCACCGGTACGAACGGAGATTCCCGGAAGTCTCGGCCAATGGAGAGTTCGAGTCACGCGAATTTCACTTCGGCGAAACAGCGCGATGGTCCAAGGGAGTCCTCGTCGACTCCGATCTCGGCAAGCAGCAGCTGGTCGAATCGTACGGCGTGTCGCCGGAGAAGGTGTTCGTTCTTCCTTACATCGCTCCGTCGTATATCTACGAGTACGACGGAGGAAACGACGCGACCGTGCGCGTAAAGTACGAACTTCCGGAAAAGTTTCTCTTCTATCCGGCGCAGTTCTATCGTCACAAGAATCACGAGGCGCTGCTCGATGCTCTCGCTCGCATGCGGGAAACACACCCCGATGTAAAGCTCGCGCTGGTCGGAGCAAAGGAGCGCAACGGATATGACGACGTCAGGCTGCGTGTGGAAGCCCTCGGCCTACATGACAACGTTCTTTTCCTCGGCTACGCGCCCGACGAAGACATGGCTGCATTGTACAGCACGGCGCGCGCTTTGGTGATGCCGACCTACTTCGGGCCGACGAACATTCCGCAGCTCGAGGCGTTTGCGCTTGGATGTCCGGTCGCGACTTCCCGTATCTATGCCATTCCCGACCAGGTCGGCGATGCGGCTCTCTTGTTCGATCCATCGTCCGTTGATGAAATCCACGACGCGATGGTGAAGCTCTGGACCGACGATGCACTCTGCGCTGAGTTGGCAAGACGCGGCCGAGCGCACGCTGCGAGCTGGGGACCACCTCAGTTTCGCGCGCGGTTCAAGGAAATCATCGAGGCGCTGACCTGATGTCCGAGCGCCCGTTCATCTCCGTCATCATCCCGACGTACAATCGGTCGGCGCTCCTCGAGCAGACGGTGGCCACGTTCCTTGCGCAGAATTATCCGGCGGATCGATGGGAGCTCATCCTTGTCGACAACAACTCCACCGACGATACGGCCACCGTGATCGAACGTATCTCGCAAAGTGATTCACGGGTTCGCGGACTCTCGGAGCCGCGTCGTGGCGCCCATTTCGCGCGCAACTCGGGCGGTCTAGCGGCGGTCGGCTCCGTGCTCTACTTCACCGACGATGACATGCTTGCCGAGCCGGATCTTCTGGAGCGCATTCTCGACGGGTTCGAGGCGGATTCGGAAGTCGCATCAGTCACGGGCAAGGTTTTGCCGCGATGGGATACCGAGCCGCCGGTCTGGGTTCTCGAGCATTGCCGAAATGCGCTACTCAGTCTCAACGACCTCGGCGAAGCTCTCATTGTGTCGGACGATGATCCCGGAGTCTTCAGCTGTCACCAGGCAGTGCTTCGCGAAACGTTCATGCATGCCGGCGGATTCAATCCGGATACGAACGCTGAGCTGTTCACGGGGGACAACGAGACGGGCCTCAACATCAAAATCAAGAGACTCGGGCATCGGTTCGCGTATGTGGGGATGGCTGTGACGCACCACATGATTCCCGAATCGCGAATGACACAGCGGTATCTAAACGGTCGAATGGCGGATCAGGGTTTCTGCGACAGCTACACTGACTATCGCGCGATTCGTCCAGCGGGGCCAAGGTTGGTGAAGCGAATGCTCGGTCACACTGCACTAATCGCTCTTACGCTGACAAAGGCCGCCATCCGCCGCCTCGCTGGAAGCTCCGCGTGGCGCGTCGATTTCGCGCGGATGTTCTACTATCGAAATCGAATCCGATATGACGCGCGACTTCTGATGAACGAGAAGTGGCGCCGCTTCGCCTTGCGCGACAACTGGTTGAACGGCTCAGCCGAGGCGATCGATGCCGCGCATTGAAGGCGGTAGGAGGATGCTGGGTGAACGACGAACCGGCACGGCGGAAAGGCCACTGATTTCGGTTGTCACTGTCGTCTTCAACAACGTAAAGCATATCGAAGCGACAATTCAGGCGGTCGCGTCCCAGACATATGCCAGCGTCGAGCACATCGTCATCGATGGTGGATCGACAGATGGCACGCTCGACGTGCTGCGCCGTTACGATGGGAAGATCAGCTATTGGATGAGCGAACCGGACGCAGGGATTTACGAGGCGATGAACAAGGGAATCGCCGAGGTGAGTGATCCTGAGTCGTACATAGTCTTCGCGAACGCCGGGGACAATCTCTATTCGAGCGAGGCGCTGGAGCGAGTAGTCGAGCAGGGTAGGGGCGAAGACATGCTCTATGGAAAGATGCTGCTGAGCGACGACAATATCTCGGCCGTCGTCGGCAAGCGCGTCGAGCTTTCAGACCTGGCTTTTCAGACGCTGTGTCATCCGGCGACGTTCGTCCGCAAGAAAGTGTTCGACGGTGTTGGAATGTTCGATACCAGATACAAGATCGCTGCTGATTACGATCACATCGTTCGCTGTTTCGTTGCACCAGTGTCGACGCGATTTGTGGATGTCGTCGTATCGCGAATGCGCATGGGCGGAGTGAGTGAAGACCGGTTCATGGAATCCTGTCGCGAGCGCAAGGATGTCATCCGCCACAGGTTCGCTGTCGTTCCTCGCATGAGAGGTATCTGGCAGGTTAATTTGTACGATATTCCGCGCAACACCGCACGTCGCTGGATAGACCGCGCAGGTCTCCTCGGTCACTGGCGAGCGCTCAAAGGCTCGTAGCCGCCCAATGCATCTCGATCTCTCCGTCATTGTTGCCTCGTACAGGCGAAGCGATGCACTCGAGCTTTGTCTCGAGGACCTCGCGGCGCAGGTGACGGACAGGCCGTTCGAGGTGATACTCGTGCTTCAGGCGCATCCCGCCGGCGCTGCAGCTGACTATGGAAAAAGATTTGGCGAGCGCCTGACGCTCCAGATCGCCGAATTCGACGAAGGGCTTGGTACGTCTCGCGCGCGCAACACGGGATTGTGGATGGCCCGTGGCGATATCGTCGCATTTCTCGACGATGATGTTCGGTTGCCAAACACATGGGTCGGCACGATGATCGGATTTTATGATGATCCGGAGATCGGCGGTGTTGGTGGATTCGTCGATCATCCCGGCCACTACAATCCAGCGCGGAACGCGGCTTATCGGCTGCTTGGTCTCACCTCGAATCGCTACCGAATCGATTGGGGCGGATTCAACCTCGGACCTGCCAGCCACCCAGATGCGGATCAACCCGCCGCGTGGCTGAGCGGCGGCAACATGTCATTCCGCCGCGACGCAATTCAGGCGGTCGGCGGATTCGACGAAGCGCTGGGCAGCTTCTGGCATGAAGACGTTGACGTAACACATCGCGTCGGAAAGTCGGGATGGAAGATCATCTCGTCCGCGAAGGTCGCGATCGATCACTATCCGAGCACGATCAACCGGCCGCCGCTGCATTCCCAGATGCGAGAGCGCGAGAGATCGCGTGTGTTGTTCGTATGGAAGGCGATCGGTGACGAGCCGCTATGGAAGCTTCGCTACGCAACGCGGCTTCTCCTTCATGCAGCCGCGATGGGCGTGGTGGGTCTCGCGAAGATGGATCCGCGAATTCCCCTGAACGTCGTGCGAGGGGGGTGGGAAGGGTACAAAGGACTGGACGCCGCGCGTGCCGCGAGCGCGGCAAGAGCTGAGCAGCAAAAGTGAATGCGTCGATCACGATACTCATACCGACGTACAACCGGGTGCGCGCACTCGAGGCCGTGTGGCCATCGTATCTCGTTCATCCTGACGTCGCTCGCATCGTCGTCATCGACGACGGATCGACCGATGGGACTTCGGAAAGCGTGAAAGTGTGGGCGAAGACGGCACCGATTCGCGTGGATGTGATTCGTCATGACACTCAGCGTGGGCAGCCTGAGTCGCGAATGGCGGGGATAGCAGCGGCGACAACCGAGTGGGTGTTGTTCGGTGAGGATGACGTGTGGCTCTCAACCGACTACTGCTCGACCCTGATGAGTGAAGCGCGGCAGCTCGGCGCATCGATCATTGCCGGCCGAATAGTGACGGCCCTCGTTCCGGGTGAATTCAACGAGAGCTGTCTAAAAGATCCGTCCTCTCCCGTGCGGACTGCCGGCTACGTGTTTGACATGACCTCGATGGATGCGCGCTTCGCCGAGCGAACGGCGAAACCGGTGAGAGCGCCGTTCATCCACTCGATTGCGCTCATCCGAAGAGACATCTTCTCCAGCGTGAGATTCGACAGCTGGTACGCGGGCAATTCCTGGCGCGAAGAAACCGACTTCTATCTGGCTGCAAATGCAGCCGGAGAGAAGATCTACTTCACTCCGAGCACGGTGTGCTTTCATCTGAGGGGGCCGATCTCGGCGGTGGGCGGACAGCGCGTCAACCGTCTCTGGTTCGAGTATCTCGCCTGGCGAAACACGAAGTATCTGGCGACGAAACATTGGCCGTACCTGCAGCGTGAGCATGGTCTTCGTGGTACTGCGACTGGCTGGACGATTCGCTATTACATGAAACGACAAGTTGCGCAGCTGAAGCGAATTGCGCGCACCGGATTCAGGTCCACCTATCGTGGCTGAGAACGCAGTCGAAATGCCGCGCTTTCCCACATCGGTGGGCATCCTGCTTGGCTTGGGGATAGCGCTGCACGTTGCTGCGCTTGTCGAGCTGCTGCTCGGGGTCAAAGTCGATGCGGCAAGCCTCTTCCTCGTCGGTCAATTTGTCGTCTCGCTATCGCTGCTTCGTCTCTATGACGGCAAGTGGGTATTCCAGGACATCCGCCTTTTCTTCGTAATCTTCCTTTTCCTGTACGGCGCGACGCTTCCGGTCGCCGTGCTGCTGGGATTCCTTGGCGAGGAACCGGGGATCGCGGGTGCGGCATTCATGTACGCAACTGCGTTTCTCGGGTTCAACGTCGTGCAATGGTGGTACAGGCAGGGCTGGCACGATGTGCCGGCCGAAGTGTTCGCGCGTATCAAGCCGACGTTCATGAACACTCTGATGGTTGTTGGAGCGCTCGCTTTCATCGCGCTCTACGCGGCCCTGCTTGGTCTCGAGGTGTCGATGAGGATGGACCGGACGCAGGTCACCGTTCTCGGCACGCAGCTCTGGGTCGTGAGCATGTTCATCCTAAACGGATTCGTGATGTACATGTTCGCTGGATGGAGCAACCTCCCGAAGAGTGCTCGCATCGCTCTGGTCGGAGTGGTGCTTGGGTTCATCGCGTTCCAGCTAGCCCTTGGAAATCGTCGGGATTTTCTTCCGATGTCGCTTTTCATCGTCGGCATCATCGCAACCCATCGCCACGCGGCGATCCGACTCGGCACCGTGCTGTTCGGGTTCCTCGCATTTGCAGCGTTCACCGCGGTTGGAATCATCCGCATGGTGCTGCAGGATCCCACAATCCTGACGCGGATCAATCCGGTACAGATTCTCATCACTCAAAACGAGTTTGTCTCTCCGATCTACACGCTCATTCACTATGTGAATAGCGATCGGCCGCTGAGGCTTGGATTCACCTACCTCTACGCCCCGGGACTGTTCATGCCACGCGCGATCTGGCCTGACAAACCGGAGAGCCTGTCGATTCAATTCATGCGGGATGCGTTCAATACAACGACAATGATGGGCTTTGCCTATACGCCAGTTACCGAAGCATTCCTGAATTTTTCGTGGGTCGGTCCTTTCATGATCTTCACGATCGTTTCGCTGCTCCTGGTCAAGCTGGTCCGAAATGCGGACGCACATCCGGGCCTCTACTTCATCGCCTTTGCGTTGGTAGTCGACTTCAACCGCGGTGATTTCGGCGGAACGCTGTACTCCCTGGTGGTTATGGGCGGCGCCTATGCGTTGATGGCGTTCGTTTCCCGGCTTCGGTGGAATCCGTCGAAATCCGGGCAGTGGGCCGGTCAGGCTGACACTGTGATCGCTCCTCGTTCCTGACAGCATGCTGATTGCGCTGAACCTGCTCTATCTCATTCCCGGTGTCGTCGGTGGTACCGAGACGTATGCGCGCTCGCTGATCAACGCCCTTGCGCGGCAGGACGATGACAACGAGTACGCTGTGTTTCTCAGCAAGGAAGCGGCTGACCTCGACGTAACGCCCGGCCCGAACTTTCGCCGCATCGTCTGTCCCGTCGTGGCGATGAAGCGAGCGGCGCGATACTCGTGGGAGCAGGCAGTTCTGCCGCTGCAGCTGCTGCGCGAGAAGCCGGCCCTCATACACTCCCTCGGGTACGTGAGTCCGCTCGCTGCGCGTGGTCCGCAAGTCGTTTCCGTGCATGACGTGAATTACCTGGGGCACACTGGTCGCCGCACCGCGATAGGACGGCGGGCATTTCGTTTCTTCGTCGAGCGAACGGTGAAGCGCGCGGACAGGGTGATCACGATATCGGAATTCTCTCGTGGCGAGATCATTCGTCATATGAAGGTTCCGGAAGAAAAGGTCACCGTCATTCATCTTGCGGGAAAAGAAGTCGAGAATGGAACCGAGCCGCCGGCCCCAACGGATTCGCACCGCAACATCGAGCGGCCTTACATCATGGCGTTCAGCTCGTTGAGCGCGCACAAAAACATCGGACGACTTGTCGCCGCGTTCAAAAAGATCTCGGCATCCGTTCCGCATGCGCTCGTACTGGTTGGACATCTTCCCGAGAAGAACGCCGCGCGGTCGGAGATCGAATCCACCAACGGCGACGACCGCATCATCTTCACCGGACATCTGCCAGATGCCGAAGTCGAGTGCCTGATGCAGAACGCGTCGCTCTTCGCGTTCCCGTCGCTCTATGAGGGATTCGGCATGCCCGTCATCGACGCGCAGAACGCGGGGGTGCCAGTCGCGGCCTCTTCGGCTGGAGCGTTGCCTGAGGTCGCCGGCGAAGGCGCGGTGATTTTCGATCCGCTCTCCGTCGACGATATGGCGAACGCGCTTCAGCGCTGTCTGCTCGACATGGATCTTCGTCTTACGCTCGTGGCCGACGGTTATGAGAACGCGAAGAGATTTTCGTGGGCCAAAACGGCTCGTGAAACGCTCGACGTCTACTCAGCAGTCGCGTCGTGAGCGGCACCGGGAAGACGTTCGTTTTCATAACGCAGACATACGTCCCCGATCCTGCTGCCGTCGGACAGCATCTCGCTGATGCCGCGGAAGAGTTGGCCCGGCGTGGCCACGAGGTCCTGGTTTATACGTCGAGCAGGGGGTACGACGATCCGTCCGTGACATACCCCAGTCGCGAGAGACTGCGCGGCGTCGACGTGCGTCGCATTCCATTCTCGAGCTTCGGAAAGGACTCGATCATGATGCGCGTTGCAGGCGGACTCTCATTTGTCGCGCAGGCAATCGTTCGAAGTGTTACGAGCAGACGGATCGACGCGGTGGTGATCAGCACGTCACCGCCTATGGCATCGCTGGGAGCGCTCGTCGTCGGCGCGCTTAGAAAGGCGAAGGTGAAGTATTGGGTGATGGACGTCAATCCTGATCAAATCGTCGCGCTGGGAATGGCACGGGCGGATTCTGTGAGCGTGCGCGGATTCGAGTGGCTCAATCGGAAGATGCTCGATCGCGCTGACGATATCGTCGTGCTCGACCGATTCATGGCGGATCGAATCAACAGCAAGCACGATGTGAGCGAAAAGCTCACCGTTCTTCCACCATGGCCTTCTGAAGACCCGGACGAGGTTGTCGAACACGATGCAAACCCTTTCCGTCGGCAGCACGTCCCCGACGGACGAAGGGTTCTGATGTACAGCGGCAATCACGGACCATCGAATCCACTGACGACGATTCTCGAGGCGGCAAAGAGAGTCGCCGATGACGAGCGGCTCATGTTCATGTTCGTCGGCGGTGGTGTAGGGAAGGAAGAAGTCGAGCGAATGGCTGGACCGAACGTCATCTCCCTGCCGTATCAACCTCAGGAAGACCTACGCTACTCACTCGCGGCCGCTGACGTTCACATTGTGACCGTTGGCGATGCGATTCCGGGAATCGTTCATCCGAGCAAGGTCTATGGCGCGATGGCGATGGCTCGGCCGATCCTGCTTGTCGGTCCCGACGAAAATCATGTGGCGGACATTCTCGAAGATCACCATATCGGCTGGCATGTGAATCATGGGGATGTCGATGGATGTGTGCATGTGCTGAGAGAGATTGCCGCAATGTCCGATGATGATCTCCGGTCTATGGGTGAGAGGGCCCGTTCCGTGATGACCGATCGCGGGGGCAAGCAAGGGTCAGTTGCGCGCCTGTGTGATGTCCTCGAGCGCGGCGTCTGATACCGATGAACTACAACTACAAGTGCAACTGCTTTGGCACACCGAATACACCGAGTGGGCACCGAGTACACCGAAAACTGCTTCAGGCTAATAGGCGAAATCATGAATGTCGTTGCAGTCAACAAAAAAAACGTAATTGTTTGGAACTGCAAACAACCCGTCCCAGCAGCATGATCGCAGTTTTCGGTGTACTCGGTGCCCACTCGGTGTATTCGGCGTGTCAAAGCATTTCCTCAGTAAATGTCTGCCATGACTGACATTCGTGACCCCGGATTGGTTGTAGTCACCGGAGCCAACGGCTTTATCGGACGACACCTGTGCCAAAGCCTGGCAGCCAAAGGCCTAAGAGTGCGAGGCATCACTCGTTCGAAAGCAGGCATACCGATTGGGAGCGTCGAAACCGCCATCGCAAACGACCTACTCGATCGAGATGCGATTCGCGCTGCACTCACCGGTGCAGGGACTGTCATCCACCTCGCGGCGAGAGTTCACGCGAACCCTGAGGGCAAAGGCGACGCGGTTTCCG
>JBDTNA010000068.1:0-10887 GCA_039933985.1 Gemmatimonadales bacterium
CTCAATCTCATTCGTTTCGGCAAAGGACGCGTGCTCGTGGACTACGCGCACAATCCTGCCGCGATCGCCGGGCTCATGGAATTCATTCAGGGCCTCGATGCAAACAAGCGCATCGGCATCCTTACTGCACCGGGCGACAGGCGCGACGAAGATCTGCGCATGGTCGGCCGGCTCTCCGCAAAGCTCGACCGCGTGATTCTTCGCGAGGACAAATACCGTCGCGGGCGTCCGGTTGGAGACACAGCTCGCCTCATCAGGGAAGGACTGATGGAAGGTGGCATGCGCGAGGACCAGATCGAGGAAGTCTTTGACGAGAAGGAAGCGCTCGCCAAGGGACTGGGCGACATGCAGGACAACGATCTGGTATTTGTTCTCGCCGATGAAGTGCCCATCGTACTCGAGCACGTTAGACAGCTGTCGGCGGAGCTGGCGCACTGACCGGCGTGACCGACGGCGCATCGCGACCTGATCCGGCGGTCGAGATCAGAATGACGACGCTGCATGCAACGCGCGGCGCGAATTTCTGGTCGACTCGTCCGGTGATGCGTCTCGATATGGTGGTCGGCGCCTATGAGGACATCTCATCCGCGGACGTGCCGGGTTTTACTGACGCTCTCATTTCGGCCATGCCCGGACTCGAGGCGCATCGATGCAGTATCGGCGAACGCGGAGGCTTTATTATGCGTCTCCGCGACGGTACCTACGCACCGCACATTGTCGAGCACATCGCGCTCGAGCTTCAGACAATGATCGGCCACGACGTTGGATACGGTCGTACTCGCGGCGGTGACAACGAAGGGGAATACACGCTCGTGTTCGAGCACATGCACGAGGGCGTTGGTCTTCGAGCCGCGGCGCTCGCGCTCGAAACCGTTCAGCACGCATTTGCTGGAACGCTGAGCAACGTCGACCATGCGGTAGCCGAGCTTTCGGCACTGGCCGCGTTGCCCGATGTCCCGCGTCTTCGACAGCATGTCCTTTGCGGGATTACCGGAGGCTCGGATCGGTCTGCGACGCGCGATGAGATCGTTCGACGGAGGTCAGCAAGCGCCGAGCTCATCGTGGACGTGTCGCCGGCGTTTCTGCTCCAGGCGGGACTTCCCTACTCGCGCTCCGACATCGCAATCGTGATGGACACTCAGCTGACCGATGTGCCCGAGCGTTATCGTGAAGAGGAACGCGCGCAGCGGCTGATGGCGACCGTGTCCGACGCGGTGGCCCGCAACGGAATCGTGATCGTTCCAGCGAAGGAGTGGGAAGTACAGGACAAGGTTCGCGAAGCAGGTTGCAGAGTCGCTATTTTCGCGACCGACTCGAACGTTACCCGGCGTGACCGCAAAGTGGCGCGGGCAGTCGCAATGGTGACCGACAGCCGCATTGTCGTTCACACCAAGGGCGAACGAACCGATCTTGGTGAAGTTCGCGACGACGCGCCGATCGCGGCGCAGGTCGCGGGCGCATTGGCTGCATTTACATTAAACGAGCTTCAGCCGCATGCAGCGGCTGCATCGACTGAAAGAGAGAGCTGAAGATTCCCGACAAGTCCATCCCACCCGAACCACCGCGCATCAGGTCAGGGTTCGATTCCAGCGACAACGAAACAATGCCCCCCGTAATTCGTTCAGGCAGCCTCGTCATGATCGGCGGCGCTTGCACGCCCACCGGCGAAGCGCTCGGCGCATTCATCAAGCTCACCGCGAGTCGCGATGGTGGCCCGATCGTCGCGATCACTTCGGCCTCGCGGGATGTTCGCGGCAGCGCAAAGCATTGGAAAGGCGACCTCGCGCGGGCGGGAGCACGCGATGTGGTGACTCCCATCATCGAGACACGCGAGGATGCATGCAAGCGAGATATGGCGAAGCTTGTCGCGAACGCGCGCGGCGTTTTTCTCGGTGGAGGCGACCAGGTCAAGCTCATCACGACCCTGAGTGGCACGCCGGTCGGGGATGCGATCTGGGATAACTACGTCAGCGGCGGCGTGGTTTGCGGAACGAGTGCAGGCGCCGCTGCGCTCACGGAATTGACGCTGGCCGGAAACGAAATTGACGAGGAGGGAAATCTCGTCGAACAGTACATCGGCCCGGGTTTGGGCTTGCTCGACTTCAAGACTTTGATCGACACTCATTTCTCGCAGCGCCGAAGACTATATCGGCTCTTTGTCGCAATCGCGGGCTACCCGGACATCATGGGACTCGGCATCGACGAAGACACAGCGATGGTCGTTCGGGGAGAAGTTGGCAAAGTCGTCGGCAAGGGCGGCGTGACGTTTGTCGATGGGCGAACCGTCAAGTTCGACAACGCAGAGGAAGTGACGAAGGGGCGACAGCTGACGTTGAGCGCATTGCGCGTCGGAATCGTCGGAACAGGCTATACGTTCAACCTGCGGCTGCGTGAGCTGGAAGCGGTGCTGAGTGACTCTACCGTGAGGATCGAGGATTTCGAACCCTCGAATCGGTAAGACTCACTCGTAGAGTCTGGCAGTGTCAGCGGCCGCAAGATCGACAAGAAACGCTCCGATCTTTTCAGTCACGGCTTCGAGATGTGCAACTCCCTTCTCCCGAGAAGCAGCTGACGGATCGCCAGACCCGGTATCATCAGTAACCTGAGTCCATTTTCGAGGCGTCCACGCCAGTCCGTCTCTCAATCCCGCGATCGAGAACTTTCTTGCGTTGCCTGGGCCCGCTTCTGTAGTTGGAAGCATCAGCTCCGGAGCGATCTCGAGCATCACGCTTGTCTCGAGCTCACCCGCATGATCTCCGGGCACATCGTAGAACGGTTTTACATCGACCGAGTTCCACCAGTTGATGACGGCAATGAACAAGCGCGACGTTCCCTGAAGCTCGCGAATCATCTGCCTGAAATCGTTTCCGCCGTGACTGTTCACGATCACGAGCTTGCCGATTCCCTGTGCCTTGAGTGACTTCGCCACGTCACTAAGTACCAGAGCCTGTGTGCTCGGATTCATGTTGATCGTGAGCTTGATGTCCAGCTGCCCGGTGTTTACGCCAAACGGGATCGTTGGAAGCACGACCACCCTCGCCCCCGCATCCCACGCGCGACGTGCGGATTCAATCGCTACGTACGACGACTCGTAGTTGTCTGTGCCATACGGCATGTGAAAGTTGTGTGCTTCCGTTGCTCCCCACGGAAGCACGGCCACGGAATACTCCGTATCACGAACCGTCTTCCAGGCAGTCTCTGCAAGTACGTAAGGCCGGCCTGCCACTTATCTGAGCTCCGGATGTAAAGTTTTTCGGGCAATCCTGAAACCGGAAACGGGCTCCGGTCGACCTTCGTAGGGACTCCAGCGGACCGACGCGATAAGATAAGCGAACCTGCGAGAATTGAGGCACTCATTGTGCCTATTACTCGGCCGCGCCGGTTAGTTCGCACGGCCAGTCATCCTCATCGGAGAAAGAATGGATATACTCACCTGGCTCATCGTTGGCCTGATCGCTGGCGTCCTTGCATCGCTGGTTATGGGCGGAACGGGCTACGGCCTGATCGGCGACATCGTGATCGGAATCGTCGGAGCGTTCGTCGGCGGATGGCTCTTCCGAGCACTCGGAGTCGCGGTTCCGCTTGGAGGAATCGTGGGGACGATACTCGTCGCGTTTATTGGCGCGGTAGTGCTTCTCTTCCTGATCAGGCTGATCCGAAAAGGGACTGCTCGAGCCTAGGGTTTAGACCCTTCCCGTCGCACGTTTCGAGTTATCTGTTTTCGCGTTCCAAGTTTCGCGTTAAAGTCCACGCGGAACCCCAAGCGCAACAACTGTAAACGCGAAACGTGCGACGGGAAGGGTTAAGCTCTTAGAACCTCGCCTCGACGTACAGATTGGCTCTGATCTTCTTCTCGGGGTATATCCCCCGCGCGAGATCGAAGCGTACGAGTCCATCCATGAACGACGCGCCGACACCGGCCCCGCTGATCGGGTGCGCCTGATCAGACCAGTCCTTCCGTGATCCTGCCCAGCCGATGTCATAGAAAACAACCGGCCGCGCACCAACAAAACTCGATCCAAGCTCGACCCGCCCCATCCAGAAAGCATCGCCGATCGCAGCGCCCGCAGCCTGGCCGCGAATCGTCTGGCTCCCGCCGAGGTACCACATTTTCTGAACAGGCACATCACCGGCAGACGTGCCGGCACCAACCGTTACGGCTCCGTCAATCTGCTTTGTAAGTCCTCGCGACGCCGTGAAGTCGAACAATCCGCGGCCATAGTCGAACGAGCCTGCCGCAGCTTCGGCCTTCACCGATCCAAACAATCGCAATCCGTGCGGATCGAGCCCGTACGAGCCATGCCTCTCCGCCGCGGCACCGACGATGTTTCCATACTCAGAATCGAGATTGTCACCGAAGCCATCACCCTTGCCGAACACATGCGGAACCGAGAAGTCCGTCCTCGTTTTCGCATCGCTGTGATTCTCGGCGAAGATTCTCCACGACGTAGTCGCTGAATCATCCGGCGTTCCGGAAATCTCCACGCCGGCAGTTCTATAGTAGAAGCCATCATCGCGACCGAACAGCAATGCGGACAGCGACGACCCCAGTCCGAACGGATCTGCAAAGTCATTGGCCGAGGCGAGCCTTCGATAAATCGTCTGCGCAAAAGAGCTGCGTCCGTTGCTTCGCCACAGGCCGAGCTCCGCATTGGGCTGCCAGTCCGCAACGCCGATTCGGGCAGATGCACGCAACGTATAGCCTTTGCCGAGTGATTGCCGAACTGCAATTCCGGATGAGAGTCCTTCAATTTTGTTGAATCGCGTCTGGCTCAAGCCGTATGTGATGACAGGCTTCTGCGGCACCCAGCCAGGCTGTGCATCGAGCGGAAGAGCTTTTGACACCAGATCGGCGAGCGCATCGCGATCGGCTTTCCCGAAGACCTCTTCTCCGTCTTCATAAATGGACTTGGGAAGATCCGGAGAATGCGCGAGCGCGACTGTGTCGCACGGTGTTCGCACGATCGTCGGAAGCCCGCTCTCGTTTCGACGAATCGTGCGCATGGTTGCGCCGCCGTCCTGGCATTCCGTGCGCCGGCGCTCCCTGCGCGCAGCGCGAGAAACCGAATCGCGCGCCGTGTCTCCGACCGCGATCTGAGGAATCGGTTTCGGCAGCGTGCCGTTTACACTCGTGTACTTGAAGCTCTGCTCGATCTTGATCGGAGCCTTGAACATTCCTGCCTGCGCGTTTCCCTCGAGCGCCTGCAGTCGCGGCATCCAGAACCGCTGTTCGTGCAAACCGTACTCGACGGTCACGGCCGTGATCTGCGCCTTGAGCGGCGAGACCAATCCCTTTACCCAGCCCGGTGGTCTGTCGTCCGGATCGTCGCTCTCCTGATCCGCGACCGCCCATATGTCCATCGGCTCTGCCATTCGATACACAGCCCGCACCAGTCTCGAGCTTTCGACATCGAACCAGAGGGATCCCAGCGCGACGTTCCACTTCGGCGCGCGCGGACGAACGACTAGCTCGAGAAGCTGAATTCGCTTCCCACCGGGAAGCTGAAACGCGACGGAATCACCGGTTCCGTACGTGTAATACGCTTCGGCGCCACGTGCGAGAGGATGAATGAATTCGCCTTGATCGATTTCAGCTTTCGCTAGTCCCGAACCGACCCACAGCGTCTCGCGTCCGGGATAGTATGGGATCGGAGCGACATCATCGAGATCCAGATCCGCATCGCCCGCTCCCTCCATCATAGGCATGACCGCACGACGCCCGGTGACTTCGACATACGCCGGCCCACCCTTCGACCACATCACGTGTGCCGAACGCTCGGCACGCATTAGTAGCCGACTGCGACCAATTCGCTTGAACCCCAGACCCACCGACATTCGCTCGTACGTGTTCGCGTCGTAGCCGGTGAGTGTCGAATCCTGCTGCAACCGTGCATCGCGTGCCGCCGCCAGCAACACCTTGGCGCGGGGGCTTCGGTATGCATTTGCGAGAAGCGCAGGAGTGAGGGCAATCTGCCTCGCTCTCCTGCGCCTGATATCCGTCGAATCGTCACGCTCGCGTGCAGCCATGATCGAGTCGAGTCGCTCCTCGCGGCGAACGCGCAGTGAATCAACACGATGCCGCATCGCGGCCTTGGTACTGTCGTTGATTTTGCCGCCGAGACTTATGTTGACGCCGCTCTGAGCCAGCACGAGCGCCGCGAGAAGTGCATACATGTTTGAGTTCCTTTTCTGCTAACGCCGGCCGCGCCGGTTCGACATCGGGAATGTGTACGACACACCGACCTGCCATGTCACCTGATCGGTCTTGCTGAAGCGCGGAAAGAGCGTGACGGATCCGTCGGGATTGTCCTGAATGTCTCCCTCTTTCAGATACGTGGCTTTCCCGCCATAGAAATAGCGCGCGCCCGCATGAAGCTTCCACGTCTTCTGATTTCCAAACGGCACGTACACGCCGCCACCGAAGATGTAGGCTGAGGTAGCATCGTCGGAATTGTTGGTGCTCGCGTACTCGTAGTTGCTATCCGATCCGCGCACCGATGTGCTGGTGATGAGCTCCATGAAACCGATCGACGCATTCACGTACGGTTGAACGGGCCCGGCTGCAACAGTGATCTGCGGTCCAATGCTTCCCCAGAACGCAGCGTTGGTTGTCTCGACGTCAAGCGATACGCGTCCGGTGATCGGCAGATACGGCGCATGCAGCGTCTCGCTTCCATACTGCTGGCCGCCGAGGTCTGCGCGAATGCTGAAGACTCCTTCCTTGTCGAGGCGGAACAGGCCGGCGATGTTCCCACCGAAACCTTCCGTGTCGAGCTGAGTTGCGAATTCACCCTTGGGTTGGGCAACGAGCAGATCGCCGACTAGCGTGAAGCGCGAAGGCTCACTTTCCCAGGTCCGAGGGCGCCGGCGCTGCGCGTCGGCAGTTGATGTAACGACTGATACCGCAACGATCGTTGCGAGTATCGACTTACTTGCGAATGACATAACTTCTCCTTGGGGCTTGACTAAGCGAGCCGAAGGCATCGGTCATGCCGAACCGGTTCGCTGCCTCTATCTGACGATACGGTAAAGCCTTAACCGAGTTTCAAGCGTCGGCTTGTGCCGCCGGATGACCCAACCATATGACACAATCTGTCCTGCAATGGTGACAGCTACCCCAGCCCTGGTCGTTCGGGGCCTTCGAAAATCCTACGGCGACGTGGTCGCGGTCGACGGACTCGACCTGGAGATTCCCGCCGGCGAATGTTTCGGCCTCCTCGGCCCAAATGGCGCGGGGAAGACCACTACTATAGAGATTTGCGAAGGGCTTCTCGAGCGCGATTCGGGGGAAGTGTCGCTTCTCGGCATGACCTGGGAGCATGACGCCGACCGGCTCAAGGAAAAGCTCGGAATCTCGCTTCAGGACACTCAGCTTTCAGAGAAGCTGACGGTCCATGAGACCCTGAAGCTCTTTCGAAGTTTTTACAAAGTCGGTCGCGAAGTAGACGATGTCATCGATGACGTTCAGCTCGATGAAAAGCGTCACTCACGCGTTGGCACTCTGTCGGGCGGACAGAAGCAGCGTCTCGCAATCGCGTGCGCGCTCGTCGGTGATCCAGAGCTTCTCTTTCTCGACGAGCCGACGACGGGACTCGATCCGCAATCGCGGCGCCAGCTCTGGTCACTGATCGAGGGATTTCGTGCTACCGGGCGGACGATTCTTATCACGACGCACTACATGGACGAGGCTGAGAAGCTTTGCGATCGTGTGGCAATCGTCGATCACGGACACATCATCGCGTTGGGCTCGCCGCACGAGCTGATCGAATCGATCGCCGCAACGCATCCGCCGCCACCGCCGCGCGCATCATCGACAACACTCGAGGATGTGTTTGTCGCGCTCACCGGGAGAACACTTCGCGATGAGTGACACAAAACCGGTGGCCGCGCGGAAGTTCAGCGACCGCTCGATCGTCCAGTTGACTCTGGTTCGCTTTCGCGAATTCATTCGTCAGCCTGAAGCAGTCTTCTGGACTTTCGTCTTTCCGATTCTTCTCGCTGTCGGACTCGGTCTCGCATTTCGGTCGAAGGCGCCGGAGCGGCCGCATGTTGGTGTGGTCGCCAACGGTCCTGCTGCCGCACGCGTGATCGCCGCTCTGAAGAGGGACTCGATCGTCGTCGAACAGATGGACGACAGCGCGGCCGCTCGCGCACTCAGAACTGCGAAAATTGCATTGCTGGTCGTGCCGCAGGGCGATAGCGCGGTGCAGTATGTGTATGATCCGCAGCGCGGAGAATCTGCGAGCGCACGCCTGATCGTCGATCGCGCGATTCAGATTGGTGCCGGCCGCGCCGATCCAGTGAAGATCGCCGAGCGCAGGGTCACCGAGCGTGGGTCACGCTACATCGACTTCGTGATTCCCGGCCTGCTCGGAATGAATCTCATGGGCAGTGGAATCTGGGGAATCGGATTCGCCATTGTCGACTCGCGCAGCAAGCGACTTCTGAAGCGTTTCATGGCAACGCCGATGTCGCGAGCAGAATACCTGATGTCATTTCTGTTCTCGAGATTGTTCTTCCTCGTCATCGAAGTTGTGACACTTCTTGGATTTGGAGCGCTGGTGTTTGGCGTTCCACTGCGAGGGTCGCTGATCGAGCTCGGCGCTATATGCCTCGTCTCAGCTCTCGCGTTCGGCGGGCTCGGACTTCTCATCGCGTCCCGTGCGAAGACTGTCGAGGGCGTGTCGGGCCTCATGAATCTGGTGATGCTGCCGATGTGGATTTTCTCCGGCGTGTTTTTCTCGTCGAGCAATTTTCCGAGCGTGGTTCAGCCAATCATCAAGGCATTGCCGCTGACTGCGGTGAACGATGCGCTGCGCGCGAACATGCTCGAGGGAACGCACCTCGCCGCATCAGGCCTGGAGGTGACGGTGATTGTCGGGTGGCTCGTGATCAGCTTCCTTGCCGCACTCAAGCTCTTCAAATGGCGTTGAGTGCAAATTCCATCAACCGCCCCTCGGCCACTCACCTATGTACCGGTTTCGAACTCACCTATGTGGCCGGTTCTACAGTGTTACTGAAAACGCCAAACGGGTCGACTGGAAACGCGAAACTTGTGACTGGAAGGGTTTAGGTCTCTGCGCTGCTAACGCTGGATCGATTATCGTTATTGCATGCCCGACCTGGAGAGCGCACCGATACAGGGAATCGAGGTCAACGCTGACCTCACTATTCCCCGCTCCGAAATCGAGTTCCGTACTTCGCGCGCATCCGGAGCCGGGGGACAGCACGTTAACAAAACTTCGTCACGTGTCGAGCTCTCCTGGAACATCGTCCAATCCAAAGCGTTGTCCGACGAGCAGCGCGAGCGACTCACTACACGGCTCGCATCCCGCCTGAGTGAAGAAGGCGCGATTCGTGTGGTCGCGAGCGACACACGAAGCCAGCTGAGAAATCGCGACACAGCCGAGCGGAGGCTCGGCGAGACAATCGCGCGTGCTCTGGTTGTTCAGAAGAAACGACGGCCCACCAAACGTCCACGCGCTGCCAACGAAGCCCGTCTTACAACAAAGAAGAAACACTCTGACAAGAAACGAGAAAGGAACCGGCCCGTCGCGGAGTAAGATCATCGCGGCATTCGCCGCGATCTACACGATCTGGGGCTCCACTTACCTCTTCATCCGCTTCACCATCGAGACGATCCCTCCGTTCCTCATGGGCGGAGTGCGTTTCATGCTCGCGGGCGCGATCCTCTACACGTGGTCGCGTATTCGAACCGGAGAGAAGCCGACGCCAGCTCATTGGAAAACCACGGCAGTCGTTGGCGCGTGCCTCGTCTTCGGCGGCAACGGTGCCGTAGTCTGGGCGGAACAGTTCGTTCCATCTGGAATGACTGCTCTGCTCGTTGCGATCCTCCCATTCTGGATGGTTCTGATTGACTGGCTCCGTCCAAACGGACGACGACCGACAATCGGCGTTGCGATCGGCCTCGTCGTCGGAGTGATCGGACTCGTTGTGCTCATCGGGCCATCTGCGATGCAACCGTCGGGGGCGGAAACTCAAGCCGGAAACGGGGTTGCCCTGAAAGGAGCGATCGCCCTCATGCTCGGGTCTCTCGCGTGGGCAACAGGCTCGATCTACTCACAACATCATCCGCTCCCGAAATCCGCTTTCCTTGCAACCGGAATGGAGATGTTTCTCGGAGGAGCAATGCTGTTCGTTGCAGCCGTGCTCAGAGGAGAGCTGACGCAATTCGACCTCGCCAGTGTTTCGGCGAGGTCCATGATTGGCTTTCTATATCTGACGACTGTTGGATCTCTTGTCGGCTTCACCGCGTACATCTGGCTGCTCGGCAACCAGCCTCCATCACGCGTGTCCACCTATGCGTACGTAAATCCGGTAGTCGCAGTGTTCCTCGGCTGGGCGTTCGCGGGCGAACCACTCTCGCTTCGCACCGCAATCGCCGCAGCCATCATCATCGGAGCAGTCGCGTTGATTACGACGGCTCGGAGCGGCTCCCCGCAGGAGCAGGAATAATTCCACCGCTTCCGCCGGCAGGCGTTGGCGGAATCTTGTGTTCCGCCGTCCCCTTTGGTTGCAATCCGAATTTGCCCATCACCCACTCGCGCCACTCATCCATGATTTCGTAGAACGTCGGAATCACGATGAGTGTAAGAAGTGTCGACGTGATCACACCGCCGATGACAGCGCGTCCGAGCGGGGCGCGAAATTCCGCACCTTCGCCGCGGCCGAGCGCGACGGGAATCATGCCTGCAATGAGGGCGAGTGTCGTCATGAGAATCGGACGCAGACGAATCGCACCGGCCTGAATGAGCGCCTCCCGGCGCGAAAGCCCATCCCTCTCCCGTGCCCACTTCGCGAAGTCGATCAGAAGAATGGCGTTCTTCGCCACAATCCCCATCAAGAGAATCACCCCGATCAGGCTCA
>JBDTNA010000069.1:0-10880 GCA_039933985.1 Gemmatimonadales bacterium
GGGGGCGCTCTCGAAAGTTCTGCGGACTGTAACGATGAGCCTGTTGGGATAGGTGAGGCCCGTTACATCGAAACCATACCCAGGGGTTTCTGTTCCCGGAGCACGTACTGGGATGCTGTCGAGCGTCTTCGCATCATGTGCGGTGATCCGCCGCACCCAGCCAATCGAATCTCCAGCTGCTACGCCCGCGGCCATCAGTATGGTGTCGCCCGATAGCAAGTCGTAGCGACCTCCACCGAGATGTGTTGGATTTCCGCCGAGAGTGGAAATGATGAATACCCCCCAGCGCTCGGCGCCGTATGATGCATCGAACACCAGGTAACGACCGTCATGCGTCCACGCTGTCCGGAAAACGCGCGTGGCTTTTCGACTGACCACTAAACGATTGCTGCCGTCAGTGTCCTGAATGACCACTTGATAGGTGCAGAAGCCCGGGCCGTCGCACTGTTTTTCCGCGAAGGCCAGACGCCCCCCGTCAGGAGAAAGCGACGCGGTCAGCGCGTTTCCTGTGAACGTCAACTGGACCCGCTCTGGTCGCGGCAGCGGCGCGGGATTGTTTGTCAGAAAGAGAGCCGCAACGACCGTGGCGACTGTGGCGACTGTGGCGACTGTGGCGCCGAGCGCTAGAGGAACCCACCGTCGTGAACGAGATGAATTTCCCTCGGCGCGCCCTTTCCGCGGGCGCGCCGACTCGAAAGTTCCTGGGCCGGTCGTCTCAATTAACGCAATGTCCCCGAGTACTTCTGTCGCCGTCGCGCAACGCTTGGCCGGGTCTTTCTGGAGAAGTCGGAGGACAAGCTCGTCGATATTCGCAGACACCTCATGGCGAAGCGTGGTGACTGGAACCGGATCGTCATGAAGAATCGCGTGTGCGATCCCGATATCTTGCTCTCCGTTGAATGGTTTTCGCGCCGTGAGCATTTCGTAGAGGACTACTCCCAACGCCCACATATCTGAGCGCCCGTCTGCCACGTCGCCTTTGATCTGTTCAGGAGACATGTACGACACGGTTCCGAAACGCGCGCCCGGTTCACTCAGGCTTTGATCCCGCGCCTTGGCCAACCCGAAGTCGAGGATCTTTACCGTTCCATCCGGCAGCAGCATCACGTTACCCGGCTTCAGGTCGCGGTGCACGATGCCGACGTCGTGAGCGCGTTGAAGCCCCTTGGCAATCTGCGTTGTGATCTCGATTGCGTTGTCGATTCGCATCGGCCCATCACGAGTCATACGGACTTTGAGTGACTCCCCAGGGTAAAGCGCCATCGCCAGAAAGACCCGGCCGTTGTCAGTCGTTCCGATTTCGTGAATTGTGCAGAGGTTTGGATGGTCGAGTGCGGCGATTAGATGCGCCTCACGCAGGAATCGCGTTCTTGCCCCCGCATCGAGATTGTGGGAGGGCAGAAGGAACTTGAGAGCGACGTCTCTTCCCAGGTGTGTGTCTACAGCGCGGTAGACGACGCCCACGCCTCCGGCTCCAATTGCTTCCAGCACTTGAAAGTGCGACACCGTCTGGCACGAAAGCCCAAGGAGGTCCGGCGGCCCACCGGAAGGCGGGAAGAAAAGTGCATCCAGCGGTGCAAGTTTCGCATCCGCGTCTGAATCGGCAGAGAGCAATTGTTCGACGGCAGTACGCAGCTCCGGGTCTGAGGTGCCAAGAGCCCCCAGGTATCTCGCTCGCTCGATGTCGTCCAGCTCGACAATCGTGTCGAACGTAGACTGAATTTGCTGCCAGCGTTGCGAATCCATGAGCCTTTACTGCAGCGATTCGCCGCGCAGGTCTAACGCAAGCCACGCTCGCGCTGATCGAAGCTCCCGCTTCGCGGTCGCGAGCGAGATGCCTGAAGCTGCTGCGCTCTCCTCCAACGACAAGCCGCCGAAGTAGCGATGCTGCAGGAGAAGGGATTGCCGCGGACTCACTGATTTGAGGCGCGTAAGGGCTTCATCGAGCTCGGTGACGCTCTCAAGGTCTTCATCTGCCACGAAGTGCGTTTCGTTGAGCTCGAGTGGAATTTTTCCGCTCCCACGTTTCGCTGCCATTCGGGCACGGGCACGGTCGACGAGCAGATTCCGCATCACCTCAGACGCAAGCGCGAGAAAATGCGCGCGATCGGGCAGGTCGAGACGGGGGGCATCCACCAGACGGATGTACGCCTCGTGGACCAAGCCAGTTGTGTTGAGCGAGTTTTCCGACGGCGCACCGCGCAGCCGCTGGTGCGCAAGCTCGCGCAGGCGCTCGTACACAAGCGGTATGAGCTGATCGCGGGCGCGCTCGTCCCCCGCGCTCCATCGCTTCAGGAGACCGGTGACTTCCGAGGGAGCGGATGCCATCCCCACCTCCGCTTACTGAGACCCTCAGCATAGGCCCTCCCCGCGTGTCTGGCAAGACGAGCCTGAGCCGTTTCGAGACGCGATTCCGTTCCTGAGAACGACAGGCAGGACAGTCCCGCACAACAGCCACCAGGCCCGGAGGAATTATGTCGTTGAGTCTATCTCGCGTCTCGTCAGCACATGTCATTCGAACTCTCACGTGCGTCCTTAGTCTCGTCGCCGTCGCCGCGTGCGCCCACACGTCGGCAGCCACGTACGAACAAAGCAGATCCTTTCCCGGCGTCCGGATAGTCCCGACACCGACCGGGGGGTTTTCGGTGCGGATTCTCAGCGGCCTCGTGAGTGATGGCCAGCCGCTCTACATCGTCAACGGTGAACGAGTGACGGTCGAGCCGACGCGCGGCATCGACTGGTTTCAGCCGGAAGACATCGCGCGGATCACCATTTTGAAAGACCCATCAGAAACGGCGGTGTACGGTCCGAGCGGCGTCAACGGTGTTGTGCTCATCACCACCCGGCAAGCCATGAGGCCGCGAAAGTAAGGATTTCGGTTTTGTGTCAACACTATCATCCGAGAAGTATTTTCTCGCATGAATCAACACGTGCCGATTTCTCGCGTCATCAACCTGATTCCAGCAGAGTCTCAACACCTCTGGTCGATTGACGAATCTGAAGCTCGACGCAGGCTCGTCTCCGGTGACGTCGAGGCAGTACTCGATATCGACGGGTCATTCGCGCTCGTCGCGCAGGATGGCGAGCGCGTTCTGCTTGCGCGGAGTCTCGACCGGCCGATGCGATATTTTCTCGCGAAATCAGCGGATGGACCAGTGTTGCTCGTGTCCGAGCGAATCGATCAGATCGCAGCGGAGCTCGCGCGTTATGGATGGGAGGATCAATTCCATCCGAGCTATTCACGCATGGTCCCGGCTCATCACATCACGACACTTCGCCTCATCGGATGTCCTGACCCTAACCCGGTACATCAACGCTTCTTCGCTCCGGTTCGGGCCACACTATCCAGGGATCTCGACCTCATCGGACGCCAGTACATAGAGAGCGTCTATTCCGAGCTTCGTCGATGGCTCGCTGTACAGGATTCAACTGCACCGATCGGAGTTCCGTTTTCTGGAGGAATCGACAGCGGTGCAATACTGCTCTGTCTCTACAAGCTGCTGTTGAATCAAGGCCAGTCTCCCGCTCGGCTGAAAGCATTCACGCTGTCGGTTGACGGCAAAGGTCAGGATGCCCTGCAGGCACAGCATTTCCTGAAACTCACTCACCTCGAAATGCTGGGCGAAATCATCGACGTGCCATCGAGCTCGCTTGATCCGCTGCGTGCGGTGGCGGTGATTGAAGACTACAAACCGCTCGATGTTGAGTGCGCGGCGGTGAACCTGGCGCTGCTTGGTCGAATTCGTGAGCGATATCCCGACTGGCGCCTGCTCGTTGACGGCGATGGTGGTGACGAGAACCTCAAGGATTACCCGATCGAAGAGAACAGCGAGCTCACAATCCGAAGCGTTGTGAACAATCGCATGCTCTACCAGGAAGGGTGGGGCGTCGAATCCATCAAGCATTCGCTTACCTATTCGGGTGGCTATAGCCGGGCGTGTGTGCGGAGCTATGCATGCGCGCACGAATACGGGTTCGACGGCTTCAGCCCCTACACTCGTCCGTCGGTGATTGCTGTCGCAGAGGCGATTCCGTTTGCCGAATTGACGGAGGGGTCGCACGAGAAATTGTACGCGTTGAAGGGTGAGATCATCGCGCGCGGAATTCGCGGGGTCCTGGAGATCGACATGCCGATATTTCCGAAACGCCGGTTTCAGCACGGTTCTGTTTCCGACGCGGAGGTCGAGCGATTGTTTCCGCAGAACGAGACGCGGTATCGCCGGCATTTCGAGAAGCTGCACGCTGGAGCAGCTTGAACCTATCGGAAGTCGACCGGCGAATTCGGAGTCTGCGTCCGCCGAAACTCCTCGTAGATCCCCTTTCGCCGCAAGGCTCCCTGATCGAGGATGAGCGACGGCCTGACGGAAAGATCGAACGTGCGCTGACGGTCTTCCTGACAGGAGCCGAATGTCCGTTCACGTGTTCGTTCTGCGATTTGTGGCGGTTTACTGTTGACGGCCCAACTCCGCCGGGTGCACTGGTCAGTCAGCTCGAGGGTGTGCTCGAGAAGCTCGGCGAACCGCTACCGGACAGGCTCAAGCTCTACAACGCGAGCAATTTTTTCGATCAGCGAGCGGTTCCATTGGAAGACCTGCCGGCGATTGCAAAAATGACGGCCACCTTCGCTTCTGTGACAGTCGAGTCGCACGCAAGCACCATCGGTCCGAGGACAGTCGCGTTTGCGAAGCAGATTCCTGGAAGCCTCGAAGTCGCCATTGGTCTCGAGACCATTCATCCAGTTGCAGCCGAGCAAATGAACAAACGACTCGATCTCGGTCGATTCAAATCAGCTGCGTCCTTTCTCGCCGACAACAGTATCGATCTGCGAGCGTTCGTCCTGCTCGGCGCCCCCAACGTTCCCTTCGGCGAGTCGGTTGCCTGGTCCGTGCGCACCGTCGAGTTTGCAATCGAGCATGGTGCGGCTGTGGTGTCGATCATTCCCGTGCGCGGTGGGAACGGTGAGATGGAGCGTCTTCAACGATTGGGACAATTCCTTCCGCCGACGTTGTCGCAGCTCGAGAGAGCGCTCGAGGAAAGTTTGCGGTTCACCGGCACCGTCGTGACTGCTGACCTTTGGGATGCTGACCGACTGCCCGCGTGTCCCGATTGCCGGCACGAGCGAATCGCGCGACTCAAGCGCATGAACATTTCCGGCAGCACTCCGCCGCCAGTTATCTGTGCCATCTGCGATGGACGCGATGGAATCATGTGAAGTCGCCATCGTCGGCAGCGGCTTCGCCGGATCGCTGCTCGCGAGAATACTGGCGGTGCTTGGATATAAAGTCGTCCTTCTCGAGCGCGGCGCGCATCCTCGGTTTGCCATTGGAGAGTCGTCAACACCGCTGGCAAATCTTTCACTCGAGCGGATTGCCAGTCGTTATGGGCTTTCGGACTGCTTCAATATGGCTACGCATGGACGCTGGCTTGCGCACCATCCTGAGATTCGCCGAGGACTGAAGCGGGGTTTCACGTATTACCGGCACCATCGTGATCAGCCATTCGACGGCACGACGCACGCTGCGGAGCGACTGCTCGTTGCGGCTAGTCCGGACGACTCGATCTCGGACACGCACTGGCTGCGTGCTGACGTCGATCACCATTTCGTGCGAGAAGCCGTTGCGTCCGGCGTTGACTACCGCGATCGCGTCGATCTGACAAGCGCGGATTTCAACACCGATTCCGTGAAGCTGAGCGGCTCGAGAAACGGCATCGCGTTTGACTTGAAGGCGAACTTCCTCATCGACGCATCGGGCCCGGGAGGTTTCCTCGCGCGACAGCTCTCGATTCCTTCTGCGCTCGAGCGCACCCACACCCGAGCCGCGCTGGTCGCAAGCCATTTCGACGGCATGCGGCTGATGAGGGATGTCGTGCCGGCAATGGTTGACGGCCCCTATCCCGACGATTGGGCGGCTGTGCATCACGTCATCGATGAAGGCTGGATGTATTCGCTCCGCTTCGACGACGGCGTGACGAGCGCTGGTTTCCTTCTCTCTCCGCGAGGTGTCGCTTCACTTGGTGACACGGACAAAGGCGATGCCGAATCGATCTGGCACACGATGCTGGAGCGGTATCCTACGATCGCCGAAGTCTTTGCGGACGCGAAGCCGTTGATTCCGATTGTCTATCTCCCTGTCATTCAGCATCGACTTTCAAAAGCCACCGGTGATCGGTGGGCGATGATGCCGCACGCGTACGCGTTCGTCGATCCGCTTTTCTCGACAGGGATTGCGTGGGGACTTCGCGCTGTCGAGCGCCTGGCTCTGGCATTCGAGTCAGCTGCTCCCGAACGCCGAGTTCCCGGTCAGGAGGTGCTCGCGCGTTACGAGGCAGCGTTGAGTGCTGAAGCAGGCCAGATCGACCTCGTCGTCGCCGGCGCTTATGAGGCAATGGCGCATTTCGATCTTTTCGCCGCCCAGACGATGCTCTACTTCGCGACGGTCTCGTTTGCTGAAGTCAATCAACGCCTTCAGCCCGATGACGCCGTGGCATGGAAGGGATTTCTCGGAACCGGTGATTCAGTCCTGCAGCCCCTGCCTCGCGAGAGTCTTCAAAGGTTGAGACGGATCACGAAGCAGCGCGGCGAAGCAGGCACAGCGGCCGAGCGTCGTGAATTCACCGATTGGATCAGACAGGAAATTGCGTCGCGCAACATTGCCGGTCTCGCGAATCCTGAGCGACGTAATCTGTATCCGGTGGATTTCGACGCGCTCGTCGACGGACACGCGCTGCTCGGCATGAGTCGCGGTCAGGTCATGGATGCCTTGCCGATGCTGCGAGGGGCTGCTCAATAAATCAGGGTCCAGATTCTAGCGTCAGTGCATGACCTTGATGTAGCCCCAGTGTTGCTGCTGCTTCGCAACAATTTCGTAGATGCCATCCGGTACGGTCCCTACACCAGTAACCAATTGGCTCTTCTCAACGTTGTTGTTCTTCAGCGCGATTTCGCACACCTTGAACTTGACGTTCGGATTTTTCAGTGCCTCTTTCACCTGGTCGATGTAGGCTGACCTCTCCGGCATGACGAGCTCAAATCCTTTCCCGTACATGACAACTTCCATTTGCGCGCCGGGATTCGACGTGCCGATCTCTCTGACCCACCGCAACACCGCTTTCTGCTCGAGGGTGTCGCGGCTGGTAAGATCGAAGACCACGCGATACGGCTGTCGTTGAGCTTGAGCCGGGCCGGCGCTCAATAGTGCAAGCAGGCCGACAAGAAGAATGCGCTTCACGATGGCTACTCCTTTAGGACTGAAGAATCGTGTACCGTCGAACCAAGGTGTGAATATGGGAGTATTCAATTCGCGCGTCAGCGTCTATTTCGTCCTGATAGCCGCGGCAAGCCCGGCAATGGGGCAAACGGGAGGCGGAACGCCGCCCGGAAAAGGACCGCGGGGACCGGTTCCGGCGATTCGCGAAACGCCGCCCACCCGTGATCCCCGCACTCCGGGGTTTGTAACCGCCAGGGAGCTGGCAGACGGCGACGTGCCGCCGGTGGATGCAGACGGAAATTTCATTATCGGTCCAACCCACAAGCCCGCTCTTGAAATGATAGAGCACGAAGGTGTGCCCCGCGGCGTGATTCACACCTTCACGATGCGCTCCGTGGAGAGCAGGCTTTTTCCTGGCATTGCACGCGACTCCGGGACATTCGGCACTGTCAGTCCAACCGATCCTGCCACATTGATCGTGACGACCAGCCGTCCGGCTCCCTATACACGCGCGGTGTCGGTCTACGTTCCAGCGCAGTACGTCCCCGGGACGATTGCGCCATTCATCGTCGGAGCGGACGGACCGGACCAATCATTGTTTATCGCGCTGGACAATCTCATCGCGCAGAAGCGAGTGCCAGTGATGATTGCGATCTCGATCGCCAACGGCGGAGGCGATGCGCAAGGCAGCGAGCGCGGTCTTGAATACGACACGATGTCGGGACGCTACGCGGAGTTCGTGGAAACAGAAGTGCTGCCGGCCATCGAACGGCAATACAACGTGAAGCTGACGAAGGATCCTGAAGGACGCGCCACAATGGGCACGAGCTCCGGTGGCTCAGCAGCGTTCATCATGGCGTGGTACCACCCGGAGTTATACCACCGCGTACTCGCCTATTCGATCACGGCTATCAACCAGCAGTGGCCCCATAACGCCGACACTCCGCACGGCGCATGGGAATTTCATGAGCGTCTCATCCCGAACAGTCCGGTCAAGCCCATCCGCGTGTGGATGGCAGTCGGAGACCGCGATCTGCTCAATCCGAACGTGATGCGCGACGGGATGCACGACTGGGTCGTCGCCAGCGAGAACATGGCAAAAGCACTCGCTGCTAAAGGGTATCGGTATCAGTTCGTGTTTGCCCGCAACGCCAGCCACGGTGATCGCCCCATGAAACAGCAAACGCTTCCGCAAGCCCTCGAGTGGCTATGGCGGGGATATCCGCTTGCATTCGTAAGCCCTCAGTCCCCATCGTTTACGCCGGTGGGCAATCGCGCGGGACACTGAACGCCAACACAAAGGAATCCGCAATGGCACAGGCGACACTGACAAATCAGAGGACGATCATCGCAAACGAACGCGTGATCATCAGCAATCAGAACAAGATTTTGAAGAATCAGGGCACGCTGAAGGAGCTGCTCGGCAATCAGTCAAAGATCATGCGCAATCAGGACGCCATCATAAAAAACCAGAAAAAGATCATGTCGAATCAGGAGAAGATTCTCAGGAAGTAGCTCGTTCGTACCGGGCGTCGATGACCTGCTCCACGGCGCCCGTATAGGAACGCCACCGCGCGACCTCCTCGGCCAGCGCGTGCCTTCCCGCCGCCGTGAGCTCGTAATACCTGGCTATCCGGTTGTTCTCCGTTGTTCGCCAGATCGAGATAACCCACCCGCGATCCTCGAATCGATGCACTGCCGGATATAGCGACCCCTGTCCAATTCGAAAGGCATCTCCCGACATCTGTTTAATGCGGCTGCTGATGCCCCACGCGTGCATTGGCGACAGCGATAGCGCCTTCAGGATGATCAGATCGAGGGTTCCCTGCACCACTTCCATCGCGTCATTCAATTTGGCTTACTTCTGTTGGAGTGAAAGGGAAGTATCGGTTTCCGGGTGACGTTGCGCAACAGGAATTTCTTTCCTACATTGGCGCCAAGGAGAGAACATGACCGCCGGAACTCACGATCTCATTGGCCAGCCATCCGCAGGCCTCATACAAACCCTCAACACGAGATGGCATAAAACCGCCCTGCTCGGCTTTCTGGCGATTGTCCTGTTTCACTGGATGGAGCACATCATCCAGGCCTATCAATTCTTTGTTCTGCACTGGGCGCGTCCGATGTCGATGGGGCTCGTCGGCATGTACTATCCCTGGCTCATGAAGACCGAAGTGCTTCACTACGGCCTTGCGCTGGTGATGGTCGTCTTGCTGTGGGTTCTTCAAAAAGGATTTACCGGCAAATCGCACACGTGGTGGATGATCGCTTTCTGGATTCAGTTCTGGCATCACTTCGAGCATTTCATCCTGTTTTATCAGGCGCAGACGCATCGGTTCTGGTTCGGCGGCGCAGTGCCCACGAGCGTCGGACAAATCTGGGTTTCAAGAATCGAGTTGCACCTGTTCTACAACGTGCTGGTGTTCATTCCGATGGTGGTTGCGATGTACTACCACATGTATCCGCCGGAGAATGAGACTGCCAACCCCGCGTGCACCTGCGCTCGTCATTCCCGGAAAGCAGCGTGATTTCTGATCCGCATGCGGGGCTTCGCGATCGCGTTCTCGATGGTGTGCTCAATGGCGCCGGCGAAAGTGACTCGTCGATTCGGAACGCCGTTGCCGATCGCAGGGATATTCCGCCAGACCTACAGGCGCTTGTAGACAAGATTCATCGTCACGCATACAAGGTGACCGATGAGGACGTAGCGCAGCTTCAGGCGAAGTACGGAGACGACAGGATGTTCGAGATCGTCGTGAGCTCCGCGCTTGGTGCGTCGCGCCAAAGACTCCTCGCCGGACTGGAGGCATTGGACAAAGCGTGAGACTCAAGAAAGTTCACACCGGTCATCGCCTTCCCGACAAAGCGCTCCTCGGCATAATCCAGCTGATGAACGGGCACGCCCCGGGTGTGGTGCGGACGCTTCGCTACCGGAAAGAATATTTCGGTAACCCTTTCACCGAGCTCACTCAGCAGGTGATGCGCGGCCCGTCACCATGGACCTTGGGCGAGCGCGAGATATTCGCAGCGTTCGTCTCCCGCCTCAATCAGTGCGTTTTTTGAACTGAATCTCACTCC
The DNA here is from genome assembly GCA_039933985.1 of Gemmatimonadales bacterium. Lineage (GTDB taxonomy): Bacteria > Gemmatimonadota > Gemmatimonadetes > Gemmatimonadales > Gemmatimonadaceae > UBA4720. The sequence goes on from JBDTNA010000069.1 coordinate 10,287, forward strand.
GCGGTCGCGGAGGCAGCGCTTGGTGACGGCAAGACGAAGCTCATCCTCGACGATTACCGCACCGCGCCGATCGATGAAAAGCTCCGCGCGATGCTCGGGCTACTCGTCACGTTCACTCTGAATCACGATGATCTCGACGCGAATGCGATCCGCGAGGTGATCGATGCCGGCGTTACGCGCGACGCGATTCGAGATGCGTTCTATGTCGCGTTTCTGTTCAATACCTACGATCGGCTCGCCGACACGCTGGGCTGGCAGCTGCCGCAGGAGAGCTACTACAAAAAGGCGGCGCAGCGCCTGCTGACGAAGGGATACAAGTAGGCGTTTCGACACGGCCGGCCGTGTCAGATCGTTGACTGCACTCGTTTCGCGGGGAGCCTCTTGAGGTCGAGCCATTTAGCCACGGGCCCGACCGTCGCTAAGGCAAAGAATGCCGGCGCGGCATTGAAACCTGTCGGCAGCGGCCACCCCTTATCGGACGCAAACCGGATCAGCGTCTCCATCAACGCGATTATTATCGCGATCACGATCTGACGGCGCTTACCGCGGACGACCGTCCGCGGATCGGTGATCATGAAGAAGATGAAGAGCTGA
>JBDTNA010000070.1:0-10731 GCA_039933985.1 Gemmatimonadales bacterium
ACAGTTCCCTCCGCGGTCTCTGCGGTCTCTGCGGTCTCTGCGGTCTCTGCGGTCTCTGCGTCCAACCGTTTGCTCTCCGGTACAGGAAAGGTTCGGAGAATCGGGCGTTCGCGCGGCTCATCGAATTGTGCCGGACACGCCCGCCCTTCTGCGGTTGTCCCCAATGCGCGCAGGGTTCCTAATGCGCACTCAGTACGCATTGCGCAATTTCAAGCTGAACCTGTGCGCGAAATTCCCTATTCCCTGTCCTCAGCCAATCCCGTATTCGCTTCGCGACATTCATATTTACTGTCGCCTCGGCGGCCCACGCAGTGGCGGAACGGCAGTATCGGAGAGAACGGCTGGTAAATGGCTTCAACTGACGCGATCGCCGCCGGCGCACCGATCGGGCGGTACGAGATAGTCTCGCTGTTGAGCGCGGGTGGGATGGGCGAGCTGTATCGTGCCCGCGATCCGGAGCTTGGGCGGGATCTCGTGCTCAAGCTTCTGCCGCGACGTGGTGTCTTTCATCCTGATGCCCTCGATCGATTCGTTCGCGAGGCGCGCGCGGCGTCGGCGCTCAATCACCCGAACATCGTCACGGTCTACGAGATCGGAGAGTCGCCAGCCGGCCATTTCATCGCGATGGAGCTGATCAGCGGGCGTACACTTCGCGAAATTCGCGCGGAATCGCCATCGATACAGACAGTTGCGAAGATTGGCGCCCAGGCCGCCCGCGCTCTCGCTGTAGCTCACGCCGCCGGCATCATTCACCGGGACATCAAGCCTGAAAACCTGATGCTTCGCGACGACGGATACCTGAAGGTGCTCGATTTCGGTATCGCGCAGCTCTCCGAGCGCAGTGAAAGCGCGAGCGGAAACGACTCGCGCATCACCCAGCCGGGAATGGTTGTGGGAACGATGCGATACATGTCGCCGGAGCAGGCGCAGGGTCATCAGGTCACACCGACGACCGACGTCTTTTCGCTCGGCATCGTGCTCTACGAGCTTGCCGCAGGGAGGCACCCGTTCGAATCGAGCTCCGACATGGCGGTGCTGAGCGCGATCATCCTGCGCGACGCTCAGCCGCCGTCGCGAGTCAACAGCCGAGTTCCGGAAGTCTTCGATTCGCTCGTTATGCGCATGATGGCGAAGGATCCCGCCGACCGTCCCGGTGCGGCGGAGGTTGATGACATTCTCGACGGAATCGTCGCAATTCAATCGGCGGGACGACATTCGACGGTAGCAGTTGCAAGTCCGGCTGGAGTGATCGGGCGCGAGGTGGAGCTCCAGGCCATTTCGGAAGCTTTCGAGGCAGCGAAAGGCGGAACTGCGGGGATGATTTGCGTTTCGGGTGAGCCCGGCATCGGTAAGACAACTCTCACCGAAGCGTTTCTGCGCGGATTAACGGGGGTGCATCCTCATTCGGTCGCACTCGGTCGCTGCTCAGAACGCCTCGCGGGCGCTGAAGCGTATCTGCCGCTGCTCGATGCGCTCGATGACCTGATGCACGACGACCGCGGCGGGGAGATGATGGCCGGTCTTCGCGCACTCGCGCCGACCTGGAGTCTCATGCTCAGCAACATGGCGACGAGCGCGGGAGATTCATCGTCCGATTCGTCACCGGCTCAATCGCAGGAGCGGATGAAGCGCGAGCTGGCGGCGTTTCTCGAAATGGCGTGCACGCGGCAGACTCTCATCCTGCTCATTGAAGACATTCATTGGGCCGACGCATCGACCGTAGACGTGCTCGGCTACGCTTTTACGCGCCTTCGCGAATCTCGTTTCCTTGTTGTTATTACGTATAGGCCGGCAGAGCTGCAGCTCGCGCAGCACCCTTTCCTCGCCCTCAAGCTCGACCTTCAGACACGAGGCGCGGCGCGCGAAATACCACTCAGCTTCTTCACCGAGGAATACGTCGAGCGGTTTATCGCCGACCGCTTTCCCGTAAATCATTTCCCGGCCGAGTTCGCGAAACTGGTGCATTCGCGAACCGAGGGAAGTCCGCTTTTCGTCGAGGACCTGCTCAGATATCTCAAAGCGCGCGGCGCGATCACCAAAACGGCAGATGGATGGGAGATATCCAGCTCGCTTCCTCGTGTCGAGCATGACATTCCAGAGTCGATGCGAAGCATGGTCGAGCGAAAGATCAGCCAGCTCGATGCAGGAGACAGAAATCTTCTTGCCGCGGCATCAGTCCAGGGTTACAGCTTCGATTCGGCGATCGTCGCACGAGCTCTCCGAGACGACACGGCCGAGGTTGAAGACAGATTGGAGGCACTCGATCGGGTTCACGGATTTGTTCGACGTGCAGGCGAGCGGGAATTCGCGAGCGGCGAGATATCGGGCCGCTACCGATTCGTTCACGTGCTGTATCAGAATGCACTCTACGCTTCGCTCTCCGTATCCCGCCGGGTCGCGCTAAGCAAGGCAGTCGGCGAATCGTTGCTCTCGATGAACGGCAACGCGCCGAGCGGCGCAGCGGCGGAGCTCGGATTCCTGTTCGAGACAGCGAGGGAAACCGAGCGCGCCGCAGCGTACTTTGGAATCGCGGCGGAAGCGGCGTTGAATGTGTTCGCTTTCGACGAAGCGAGTCGACTCGCGCATCGTGGTATCGCATTGCTCAGCAGGCAGACTCCGACACCGCAGCTGCGCGGACTCGAGCTCGGGCTTCAGCTGATACTCGGCTCCGCTGCCGCGGTGATGGGAGGATACGCCGCGGCTGAAGCGATGACGGCGATGGATCGGGCGCGAGTGCTTGCTGAAGAGCTGGGCAGCGTTCCGCAGCTCTCGCCCGCACTGTGGGGGCTTCACGCTTACTTCCTCGTTCGCGGCGAGATTCAGAAGTCGCTTCAGATCGCTCAGCAGGCGCTCACGATCGCAACCGAGCACAAGGGCGAGATGGCGCTGGTGACCGCGCACACCGACATGGCGATCTCACTTCGATTCACGGGCAAGCTCGACGATGCGGTGAAGCACTTCGAACGTGCCGCCGCTGTCTACAATCCCGTGAAGCAGCGCGACTATCTCGCGGCTTATCACATGGACCCGGGAGTGTTCTCGCTATCGGAGATGACGCGAGCCTTGTGGGCCTTGGGCCAGGTCGATCGGTCGCTTCAGGTGAAGGAGCAGGCGCTTACCCTGGCACGCTCGAGTGCGGATCCGCGCACTGTGGCATTTGCATTGTTGCTTACGTGCGTCCTCCATCATCTGCTCAGAGAGCCGGAGCAGATGCTCAAGTACGCGGAAGAGGGAATCGCGATCTCCGACGAGCATCAGATCATTCAGGAGCGAGCGTGGATTACAACCGCGAGAGGATACGCTCTCGCCGCGCTCGGAAGGATCGATGACGGCATCGACGAGATTTCCGCGAGTCTGGCAATGCGCCAGCGAATGAATGCGACACTCGATCTGCCGTACGCTTTGGCGCAGCTCGCCGAGGCGTATGCAATGCGCGGCGATTTGTCGCGCGCGCGGGCGACGCTCGTCGAAGCGCTCGAGGTTGCGAAGCACAATGACGATGTGTGGTTCGAGTCGGAGATCTATCGCCAGCTCGGCGACATTGCGCTCATCTCGGACGATGATTCACAGACGGCATACGGGATTCCCGCCGCGGCAGATATTCCGGATGACAGCCGTGAGCGTGTGACCGTTGCGGAGGCGTATTACCAGCGCGCGGTTGATTTGTCACGCTCGCAGGGGGCGAAGTCTCTGGAGCTTCGAGCCGCTACGAGTCTGAGCAAACTTCTGCAGTCTACCGGCAGGCCGGCTGATGCGTTGTCGGTTCTTGCCGGAATCAGGGAGGAGCTCCGGGGTCAGCGAGAGACGTTCGATTCGCGGGCCGCGGATGAGGTACTGGCGTCGTTGCGTGTTGGTGAAGGCGATGCGAAGGCGAAAGCGTTACAGCAACAGATCTGAAGACCGGACAGAAGAACCGCAACAGCAACTGCTCAACAACAGCAACAGCAACAGCAACCGCAACTGCCACTGCTCAACAACAAACGATTTGGGCGGATTAACCGGATTGACACGGATTTAGGACCAATCTGCCGTGAGAATTCGCTGCGAAATCATGGCCCTTCATTTTTTGGTTTTTAAACAAAAAACAGTGAGCGTTCCTGCACTTGAAAAGCGCCGTCGATTTCAAAAAGTAGTTAGCAATCCGCGTTAATCCGTTCAATCCGCGAGAATCGTTTGTTGTTGAGCAGTTGATCTTGTAACATCTTGCACTCGGAACAAAGCGCGAGGCGTGAGTCCGGAATCACGGATTGATCCCCAACCACGCCATAGCAACAATCGCCACAAGAAAGCCCACACCGATCGCAATTACCATTTTCTGCCCGGAACCAGCCGGCGCGGCGGGCGGCGGAACCAGCATCTCTTTTGTCATCACCGCCAGGAGTTCTCGCGCGGACTCCGGCCTCTTCGATGGATCCTTGGACAAGCACCGCATAACGAGGCGCGTCACTGCCGAAGGTGCAGATGGAGGCATGAGTGCAGCCGGTTCTTCATCGCTGTGCGCGGCCATGATCTGACGCGGAGTATTCCGACCGGCGAAGGGATGGCGGCCGCTCAGCAGCTCGTATGCAATCACTCCCCATGCATAGACATCGGACCGCGTATCCGACTTCGATCCGCTCGCCTGCTCGGGCGCGGCATATCGCAGAGGATTGGCCACGCCCTGCTCGAGCGTCGTTGAACGAGTGACCTGGCGGCGAAGGCCGGTGAAGATCTCGTGAATGCCGATGTCCGAAACGAGAGCCGACCCGCCGCTGATTACGACGCTCTCTGGGCTCAGCCCGCCATGCAGAACGCCATGCAGATGCGCATGTGTCAGTGCGGCCGAGACGTCGCGCATGATGATGAGAGAATCCGGAAGGGCCATTCTTCCGCCACGCGAAAGCCTCGCGCGCAGTGTTCTCCCCTCGATAGATGGCGAGATCCAGAAGAATGTGTTGTCGTGACGCGCCGCAATCAGGATCGGGACGATGTTCGGATGCTGGATTCGCCGCGCCGCCAGGTCAGTATCGGTGACCGGCGTCGAACCGGAAAAAAGTCCGGACGGCACTGCTTTTATGTCGACGGTTGATCCGTCCGAATTTGATCGCGCCGCGAAGGTGCTGAATCCGCCGGTGTGGGGCGTCTCTCGTACAATGGTGTAGGCACCGGCAAGTGCTGTCTCGAGATCATTTCGGGCGGTCGTTTCGCTCATCTTCGGAAAACTACCCGCGACCGCCCGTGCGGGGGAACCCGCTCTCTTTTCCTAGAACCCCGCGCTGATCGAGATCCTGGCGGCTCTCGGCGAGCCCGGCGTGATGTTGTTGTTGCTCGTGGCTGTCGGATAATACTTCCGGTTCAACAGGTTCTCGACGTTGACCTGGGCGCGAAGTCCGTGGCCCAGGTCTCCAAAGATTGCGCCGTCGAATCGTGTGAATGCGGGCAGCGTCACCTTGTTGTCGATTGCCGCAAACACGCTCGACTGATGTACAGCGCCAAGAGCAACGCTGAGTTTCGGCGTGATCGCGACCTTGTTCCAGAGCGACGATGTGGTGTGCGGCACGAGAGCGACCCTTGCGCCAGCAGGTGACGCTGACGTGGCATTCACAATTTCGGCATTCTGTCGCGCAAAACCGGTGGCGACCTGCCAAGTGTCCGTCACGCTGCCGTTGGCGGCTGCTTCGAAACCCTCACTTCTTTGGGCTCCTGTCTGAACGAGTCGCGTCGGGTCGAGTGGATTCGGAGCGCGTGTATTCGTTCGATCCAACCGATAGACGGCAGCGGTAAGTGCGAGCCGATCCATCGCATCCCACTTCGCGCCCGCTTCATAGCTCGAGAACCGCTCAGGTTTGAGACCATCGGAGATTTCGGTAAGCGACGCGAACTGATCTCCCGAACCTGGAAGGAATGACAGGCTGTAGCTCGCATAGAACGAGAGCAGCTCCACCGGTTTTGCAACTATGCCGACGCGCGGCGACAACATTCCGTCATCACGGTTGAAGCGGGCCGTGCTGCGATCGTCGCGGTATCTCACGTCGAATCGCTCGTACCGCGCACCGCCGATGAGCCTGAAGCCCTCCGAGATCGACAGTTGATCCTGTGCGTAGATCGAGCGCGTCGAAGCGACCGTTCCGTGATCGGCGTCCGTCGCGCTTTGCCTGAACGAGACGGGTATGGATGTTGTGGGGCTCGACACCGGCACCATAGTCGATGCCTGATTCACGTTGAAGAATCCGGTCTCGCGGAAGCTCTCCGTTCTCTGTCTTCCAACTTCGGCACCAATCATCAGATCATGAGAAACGACACCTGTCCGCGCGTGCCAGTTCAGGTCCGTCTGATTGAAAGCATTTCTGCGGTCGACTGAATTCCTGTAAGCGACGAGCGACACCTGCTGACCGCTCGCGTCGACCGCGCCAGGATAAATGTTCTGATAATGCTTGTCGTAATTCGCGAATTGCGAGTGATTCCGAAGCTGCAAGCCGCCAGCGTCATGAGTGATCGTTGCGTTGGCCGTGTTTACGATCGCGCTGGAGTAGCTGTCGTCGACATTTCCGAAGAATGTCGATGCGTCTGTCTCTATGGGCTTGCCGAGGTACGAGGGGATGCCCCGGTCGGCTGTGCGATAGTCGCGAAAGTATTCGTACCCTGCGCTCAGTCTTGTCTGCTTCGACCGTGAGGCAGCAGTGAACGTCGGATTGACCCCGTAGCGATTGATGTAGACGCCATCGCGATACGAATCAGAGCGTTCGTAAACACTGTTGAGGCGACCAGCGAGCATGTCGGACAGCGAATGCTGAAGGTCGAGCGTCGCGCGACGCTTTCCAAACGATCCACCCTCGAGCGTGACCTCACGACGCGTTACGGACTCCGCCTCCTTGGTGACCCGGTTGAGAACGCCGCCACCACCGCCACGACCGAAAACCATCGCGTTCGAGCCCTTGAGCGCTTCGACACGCTCGAGATTGTAGAGATCGCGAAGGTATTGCGCGTCGTCGCGCACCCCGTCGACGAAGAAATCGGCAGTTGAAGAATTGCCGCGAATCGTGGGCTGATCGCGGTTCCCTTCTCCCTGCCCCATGGTGATACCAGGGACATACCGAACGACATCGGCCATTGTCTGCATCGCCTGATCGCGCACGAGCTGATGATTTATCAAGAGCAGCGACTGCGGTATGTCTCGCGGCACCGCCGACATTTTCGTCGCAGTGCGCGTGACACCCGGTGCATAAGAGCGATCGCTCTTGGCCTTTACCCGAACAGCCTCGAGAGTCTGCGCCTTCGCGCTGCGGCCCGACGCTGAATCGGATGAGTGTGTTTTGCTGGCGGCAGAGTCAGGGCGCGCAGGCTCCTGAGCCGCTGAAAGGAGGGGCGATCCGGCTAGAACGATGGTCGCCGCGACTGATAACGCGAGTACATCGACAAACGACTTATGCATTGTAGGACAAAGGGTTAGGGCTAATCCCGAATGAAATCCTCTGGATTGCAGGAACCTATCCCTCCCCATTTTTTACGTCAACCCGGGGAATCCCCTATTTCTTTCCTTCCGGCACCATCGAAAAGTCGAGCTCGAGCTTGATCGTATCGGCGACGCTCAAGACCACCGGCACTCGTGGCTGCTGTATCTCGAAGTCGTTGAAAGTGAATGCCGTTTTCGCCGAACCCGTTACGCCAGTCGGCTGGAATTGAGCTGTGACTTTCCATGTCGTTGGCCGAGTCTTGCCGCGGACGGTGAGGTCACCAATGATGTCGAAGGTCTTGCTTCCGGATTTCGGAAGCGGCACCGACAGTCCGCGCAGTGACGTCGGAACCAGAGTCACCGTCGGATACTGCTCGGTTTCCAGAACGCGGCCACGAACGAAACCATCGCGCCGCTGCTTGTCGCTGGTCAGGCCTGTCACATCGATGATGAACTTCGACTCGGCGGGAATGACGTTTCCTTTTGCATCGGCCGCGATCACACCTGAGACTGTTTTCGTCTCGCCGATTGCATCATTGGGAAGATCGACACCCACAAGCTGCTCGCGAATGCGATAGCGCGCGGCATTGCCGGTCGCGGCAGTCACGTATCGAACGGCTGCTTTCGAATTTGGAGAAACCTGCGGGAGAGTCGTGTTGCTTGCCGCGGAGGGAGCGTCACTTGCGGAAACAGCTCCAGTGCTTGCCTCGGCGGATTCGCGAGGCTGGCACGCGTAGATCGCACCTGCGACAAGTGCGATGGCCGTGATGGTAGATACTAATCGTTTCATACAAGGACTACGCACGATAGCGGAAAAATGTTGGCAGCCCGTTCGCGATCCAATTCCGCCGGTGATGACCGCTGCGCGCAGCGGGTAGCGGGTAGCGGGTAGCGCGTAGCGAACAAAGAGCGGGCGACCGGACTCGAACCGGCGACGTCCAGCTTGGGAAGCTGGCATTCTACCAACTGAATTACGCCCGCAAACAACTTCGACTGCCACGCAATGTAGCGCGCAGCATGGCCCGTTCAAGTATGCTTAGGACAACCGCTCAGCCGAAGGCCTGATGAGACAATTTGCGATTCGCGCTTCCCTGCTCGCTCTTCTAGTAGTTGGCGAAGCGTGCGGACCGGCCGCTCCGCCTCCAGCAACGGCGCCCGCTCCGCAACCTTCGACTACCGTAGTCTCGCCTGCACTCGCGGGCATCCAGCACATCGTAATTCTCTACCTCGAGAATCGCAGCTTCGACAATCTCTACGGTGAGTTCGCCGGTGCCGACGGAATCGTCGGACTTCCGCCAGCCAGGTATCAACAGATCGATTCTGCCGGACGCCCATACGCCACGCTTTCACAGGCGCCTGATTCAAAGCTGCCACCGACGATCAGGAACGCGCCGTTTCCAATCGAAGATTTCATTCCGAGCAACGCGCCCACTCGCGATCTCGTGCATCGGTTTTATCACGAGCAGGCACAGATTGGCGACGGCCGCATGAACAAGTTTGCGCTCGTAAGCGATGCGTTGGGTCTCACGATGGGATACTACCACACCGCGTCACTTCCGCTCGCCGCCATCGCGAAGGAATTCACTCTCGCTGATCGTTTTTTTCACGGAGCATTCGGCGGATCGTTTCTCAATCACATCTATCTGATCTCCGCCGCTGTTCCATCCTTCTTGAACGCGCCCGACACAATGCGGGCGCGGATCGCGAATGGAATATTGATCCGGGATGGCGCAGTCAGTCCTGACGGTTTCGTCGTTAACACCGCATTCAGCGTCAGCTCCCCTCGGCCACCATGGGCGCAAGCTGGGCAGCTGGTTCCTCTTCAAACGATGGCAACGATCGGAGACAGACTCTCCGACAAGAGAATTTCGTGGGCATGGTATTCCGGTGGATGGGATGACGCGATCGCAGGACGCCCTGACTCGTTGTTCCAGTTTCACCATCAGCCATTCATCTATTTCGCCAATTACGCTGACGGTACACCTGGACGCGCAGCTCATCTCAAGGACGAGCGTGAGTTCATCTCAGCCGCACGAGCAGGAACGTTGCCGGCCGTGTCGTTCGTGAAACCCGTGGGCGCGAACAACGAGCATCCCGGATACGCCGATCTTGTTTCTGGCGAGCGACACACCGTCGAGCTCATCGATGCGGTGCGTAACGGCCCAAACTGGAAAGACGCGCTCATCATCGTGACGTACGATGAGAACGGCGGCTTCTGGGATCACGTTGCTCCGCCGAAGATCGACAAGTGGGGACCGGGAACGAGAATTCCGACGATTGTGATTTCTCCCTTTGCGCGCCGCGGGTACGTCGACCACACCACCTATGACACGAGCTCGATACTCGCATTGATCGAACATCGCTTCGGCCTTGCCCCTCTAGGTTCGCGCGACGCGTCGGCCAACGACCTGACAGCGGCGCTCAGTCCCACCGCGCGTTGACGTTGTTCGGGTACGGTCACTGCACAAGGGAACATACGTCCATACATATTTGACAAATGGCCTTCGACGGAGACTGCCATTCGATGGCGCAGCGCGCGCTGGAGCTGGAATCAACAGCGCCGCTTGTCGAGCACGACCCATCGGAGTGCGAGATGTGCGCGGAGTATCAGAAAGAGTTCTACGGCTTTGCGAAGACTGCGCTGCCGAAGCTTGCCGAGGCGTATCTGGAGCTGGTGAAAAAATCCGTCGAGGCTTTCGAGAACGCGAAAATGCGTGGGCGCTTCCTGGAAGATCTTCAGGAGGAAAATCAGCGGCTTCAGAAGGAGCTGGAGGCGCGCGAAGCGGAAATCGAAGAGCTGCAGATGCCACCCGAAAAAAAGAAGTGGCTGAGGTGATCCCGAGGCTCGCTAGAAGCCGAGACCCTGGGGCTTCTCCGGCTTTGTGCCGCTCTGTTCGCACCGGGTGAAATACGCCTGAAGAGCCCTGGCGAATTTCGTTTCGACCATGCGCTGGGTCGTCGCCTTGAAAGTGATCACTTCATGAATCTCGATCACGCGGCCGTGCAGGACGCCTTCTCTGTCGCGCTCGACGCGCGCCCGGTAACCTTCGATCTCTACTAGGTAAGGGAGCATCGGGGAGAGGAGAGAGTAGAGCCACCGGTCGGATTTGAACCGACGACCGCTCGATTACGAATCGAGAGCTCTACCCCTGAGCTACGGTGGCGTAAGGCCGCGGACTGGGACTACGGACTAGTTCGAACATATTGCGGACTGCGGACTCACTTATCTCAATGCAAGAATCTTATGCCCTGGAGCGGACTCGAACCGCTATGCCTTTCGGCACCACCCCCTCAAGATG
>JBDTNA010000071.1:0-10682 GCA_039933985.1 Gemmatimonadales bacterium
ACTGGCTGACCTCGCTTCCCTGGGAAAAGCGATCGGGCAAGGAAGAGATCGAGCTGGCGACTGTCGAGAAGTCTTTGGAAGAGCGCCACTACGGACTGAACGAAGTGAAAGAGCGCATCACCGAGTTTCTGGCGGTGCGGAAGCTTCGCGGCAATGATCCTCATGGGCCAATCCTCTGTTTCGCCGGACCTCCGGGCACCGGCAAGACGTCACTTGGAGAGGCTATCGCGACAGCCATCGGGCGCGAATTCTACCGCATTTCCGTCGGCGGCGTTCGGGATGAGGCCGAGATTCGCGGACATCGCCGCACATACGTTGGCGCTCTTCCCGGATTGCTGATTCAGGCACTGCGCCGGGTGCAGGTGCGCGATCCCGTATTCATGATCGACGAGATCGACAAGATGAGCGGAGGAGGAGCGTCGGGTGATCCGACAGCCGCAATGCTCGAGGTTCTCGACCCGTCGCAGAATCAGAACTTCGTGGATCACTATCTCAACGTTCCGTTCGATCTGTCGCAGGTGTTGTTCATCTGCACCGCGAACAACATCTACGACATTCCGCCACCGCTGCGCGACCGGATGGAGATCATCCGCATTGCGGGATACACGGTCGAGGAGAAAGTCGAGATCGCGTGGCGCTACATGCTTCCACGTCTGCTCGAGGAACACGGTATCAGCGACAAGGACCTTCAGTTCACTGATGAAGTCCTTGGATTCATCTCGAGCCGCTATTCTCGCGAGGCTGGCTTGAGAAACTTCGAGCGCGATCTAGCTGCAATCATGCGCCGGCGCGCGCGCAAGAAAGCGGACGGCGAGGAAGGTGCGTGGATCGTTGACAACAACCTCGTCATCGAGATACTCGGAAACCCCCGCTACTCCCTCGAGTCGGCGGAGCAGGAACCTGAGATCGGCGTCGTTACCGGGCTCGCATGGACCGCGACCGGTGGCGACTTGATGCTGATCGAAGCGCTGCGCATGCCAGGCAGCGGAAAGCTCACCGTTACGGGGCAGCTGGGCTCAGTGATGCGCGAGTCGGTCGATGCCGCTTACTCGTACGTTCGGTCTCGAGCCGACGTTCTTGGAATAGCGAAGGAAGAGTTCCGCGAATGCGATCTGCACGTTCACTTCCCTGCCGGTGCAATTCCAAAGGACGGTCCGAGCGCCGGCGCCGCGATTACGCTTGCAATTGCGAGCGTGATGAGCCAGAGGGCGATCAGGCGCGATGCCGCGATCACCGGTGAGGTGACTCTCCGCGGAAGAGTTCTGGAGATTGGTGGCGTCAAGGAGAAAGTTCTTGCGGCATACCGCTCCGGACTTCGTCTTGTTGTCATGCCGACTACCAACGAGAAGGATCTTCGGGACATTCCGAAGGAAGTGCGCGAGCACATGGCGTTCACGTTCGTGTCGACGATGGACGAAGTGCTCCACCTGATGCTGCTTCAGAAGCCGCAGCAGGTGTTGGCGGATTCTGCGCCGCCGCGACGAGCGCCACGCAAGAAGGACAAAACTTCGACACCAGCAGAGCGTAGTGAGGATACGATATCCGTAACAAAGGAATAACGTATCGTGCAGTTCACAAAAGAAAACGAGTGGGCGGCGGCGGGCTGATCGGCGTCTGCACTTTCTTCCTGTCGAAGCTGGTCGCGCTGTAGATCAAGGGGTCTGACCCTTGATCCTGATTACTGCTTCAACGCGATTTTGCTTACGTCCAAAACCTTCGTACTCGCTCCCGCGGGCACATCTACATAAAGAACCACCGGACGCCCGCCAACCTCGGCCGTGCTCGTTTCGACCGTTCGCCCCTTCCCCGAGTAGCTCCGCGTCACCGATCCAGCCGGTGCTGATGTCGTTGCATCGTATCGCTTGTTCGCAACCTTCCCGAGCAGGTCGTAGAACTCGGACGCGTCGGCCGGCGAATCCCACACCGTGACCCACGCGATGCCGGGGCCGCGCGGCGTATCAAATAGTATGTAGCGGTCACCGTCCCAACCCGCTGCTCCCTGCACTGCTTCGTTCTGATCCTTGAGATGCTCGAACAGAAAGAGCCGCGTCTCGAATTCACCAAGCGTGTTCTGATACGTGCCCTTCGCGCCGACGAGCGGCGGCAGCGTCAAGCTCGTCGGCGCATCGCGCTTTCCAAAGAACGCGCTCGGGTGAAGGATCTGCTCCGTCGAAACCGGCATGTCATCGTAAATCGGCTTGCCGTTCGTCCGGTCCTTGAAATTCCGCACGAACTCCGCGCCGCTCAGGTACGGAAAGATCAGCGTCTCCTGAATTACATTCGGCGCCCGCGCAAAAATCGGCATCGATGCCTGGTTCTCGCGGATCATGTCGCGAACGCGGTCCCATCCACCGGGAAGATTCATCGCGACGTTCGTGCCGCCGAGCATCGCCGATATCTGCTCGTAAACGGCCTGACCCTCGAACACGGCCTGAGCTGCCGACTGCCGATCGTTCTCGCCGACAACGTTCTGCGTCGAGTCGAGACTTATGTACTGATCCTGAAGCGCATGGACGAGCTCGTGGGTGATCGTGATTCCCACCGCTTCCTTCGGCGCATCGCTCACGACGTAAAGAACTTTCGTCTTCGGATCGTAGTACCCGACGATCTGCTCCTCGAGAAGATCGATGAGGAATTTCTGAAGATTGAGCGTGTCGGGAATCATTCCCAGGCGCTTGTACGCCGTCGTGATCCCGGCAAATGTCTCGGCTGCCGCCGGTGCCGTGATCTGCGCAGTCACGAATTCGCGAACCTGCGGCTTCGAGCGTGATTCGACTTTCGGCGGGTGTTTGAACTTCAGCCCGACGGCAGTCTCGATCGCCGGAACTGCCTCAGCGACCTGCTTTCCGTAAGGCCCCGAGTAATCAGGCTTCTTGTCGGTGCATGAAGGCACGAGGCCAGCCGCGAGAAGAGTCGCGGTGACCATCCACATTCCGTGCTGCGTATTCTCGCGCACAACGCGCTCGAACGCGCCCTGTTTTCTCTCAGACGGCATCAAATACCCGAGTAGCTTGTGTAAACCGACATCAGCCGATCGCCCCAAAGCAATGCGATCGCCGCCGCTGGCGCAAGAAAAACTCCGAACGGTATGAGCGGCGGCTCGAACTCCGTTTTGCTGGCCCGCGCACGCAGCCACGCGATTGGAAACACGACGCCGAGAAACACAATCGCGCCGATCAGTGCGCCGAAGAAGATCGTAATCAATGCGCGGTTGGGACCGACTGCGCCGCCAACCATCGCCATCAAAGTCACGTCACCGAATCCCATCGCTTCCTTCTTCAGCGCGACCTCACCCAGCCATCCTGCGATTGCAATCGCACCAGCTCCGGCGCACGCGCCAATCAACGCCTCGTACGCACTTGCGAACGGACCCGCATCTCCGATAAACGCCGAAGCTATCGCTGTGCCCATTACCCAGATCACCCCGAAGACGGTGAAGCCATCGGGAATCAGGTATCGCTTCGCATCGGTGATTGCGATTCCAAGCAGAACGGTTACAAACACGGCGACGCGCACCGCGGTGAAGCTCAGACCGAATTCGAGATAGCTGCCGAGCCACAGAAGCCCGCTGATGATCTCGACGAGTGGATACTGAAAGGAGATCGGATTACCGCACCCGCGGCACCGTCCGCGCAGAGCGAGCCAGCTGAAGATGGGAATGTTCTCCATCGCACTGATCTGGTGCTCGCATTTGGGACACCGCGATCTCGGCCGCACGACAGACAAGCCGTCGGGCCATCGCGATATGCAGACATTCAGAAACGATCCGAAACAGGCTCCGACGACGAAGCTGTAGATCGCCCAGATGACGTTCATTATTTCCTGAGCTGATGGAGTAGGATTCCAGCCGCGACCGCCACATTGAGAGACTCGACAGGGCCGGAAATAGGCAGAGACACCATTCGAGCGGCGCGCTCTCGCACAGAAGACGACAATCCGGCTCCCTCGTTTCCTACAGCGAGGGCAAGTCGACTGGGCGCGCTCATTGAATCAACTGATTCCCCGGCGGTATCCGCTCCCCACAGGTCGACACCTTCGGAGGATAGAAACGAAGACAATTCCTCGAGACTCGTGTTCATCGCCGGATGATGAAAGCTCGCACCCATCGCTCCGCGAACGACCTTTGCATTCCACAGATCCACCGTTCCCGGAAGGGCGATGGTAGCATCGGCGCCGAGCGCCGCAGCCGTCCTCAAAATCGTCCCGACGTTTCCCGGATCCTGGACACCATCGAGCACGAGAAGCCGAACCACTTGCCGGCCCGAGAGTGACGAAAGCGAGTGCTCAGGAATCTCCGCAATCGCGATCACCCCCTGCGGAGAGTCCGTTTCAGCCGCGCTCCGGAACTCTGCCTCGGTGACATTGGCCGTTTCGACGCCTCGCTCAGCAATAGTCCCCCTCAGCGCGACCCCTCTTTGAGCGCCGTCCAGCTGAGGAGCCGTCAGCACGCCCTGGATCCGCAAACCGGACCGAAGAAGCTCCTCGACCGCGCGAACTCCTTCAGCAACAAACAGGGAATGACGCTCCCTTGATTTCCGCCTTTTCAAGTCCCGCGCGAGCGTCAGAAGTCTCAAAGGAATATGGAGTTAGCGGAATGGAATGGTACTTGCTTTTTGAGGCGGCATGCAATCTACCGTGAGAGCTCCCATGAAACGAATATTTGTGTCGCTAGCGCTGGCAGTGACCCTGACAGGCTGCGGCATTTCGCAGCAACAGGAAGTGGCAATGGGCCAGGACTACGCGCAGCAGATCAATGCGCAGCTCCCCATTGTGAGTGATCCTGAGGTCAACCGCTACATCAACGTCCTCGGCGACCAGATCGCAAGCAGAACGAGCCGGGCCGACCTCGACTGGCGGTTCTACGTCGTCGATTCGAAAGAGGTGAATGCTTTCGCCGTTCCTGGCGGATACATCTACGTCAACCGCGGACTCATCGAGCGCACGACCAAGATGGACGAGCTTGCCGGCGTCCTCGGCCACGAGATCGGTCACGTCGTGCGGCGGCACAGCATTCAACAGATGGAGAAGGCACAGGGCGCGAACATTGGAGTCACCCTGGCGTGCGTCCTGACTAACGTCTGTAACAGCCAGGCCGCGGGCGCCCTCATCAATGTTGCGGGCGGCGCAGTGTTTGCGCGATTCAGTCGTCAGGACGAGCTGGAAGCGGATCAGGAAGCGGTCGCGAATACCGTTCGCGCCGGCATCAATCCCGAAGGCATCGTTACGATGTTCGAAAAGCTGATCGCCGAGCGTAAGAGTCGCCCGACAGCTGTTGAAGGCTGGTTTGCGACACACCCGATGGAGGAGGATCGCATCGTCAAGGCTGAGGCATCGATCAACGCGATTCCTGCGTCGCAGCGGGCCCGGCTTACACAGAACTCCAGCAACTACAACTCATTCGTATCGAGAATCAGGTCACTCCCGCCACCGCGACGGTAGTATCGGATCAAACGAAGATGCGCCGCGGTTCGCCGCGGCGCATTTTTCGTTCATGAAAGTCGCTCTTACGATCGCCGGGTCCGATTCCGGCGGCGGTGCGGGAATTCAGGCTGATCTCAAGACGTTTCACCAGCTTGGGGTCTTCGGCACATCCGCTATCACAGCGATCACAGCGCAGAACACGCTCGCCGTCTCGCAATGGGAGCCGGTATCAGCGTCACTTGTCGCGGCTCAGATAGACGCCGTCGCCACTGACCTCAAACCGGACGCGGTAAAGAGCGGAATGCTGCCGACGCGCGAGATCATCGCAACAGTCGCGGATTCCATCGCGCGATTTGCGTTTCCGTTTTACGTCCTCGATCCCGTTATGGTGGCCACATCGGGCGATCTGTTGATCGAGCAGAACGCACTGTCCGCGATACATGATCGCTTGATCCCTCTCGCAACGCTGGTCACGCCGAACGCTGACGAAGCGGGAGTGCTCGCTGGTTTCGCGATAGAAAACAAATCAGACATGCGGCGCGCGGCCGAGAAAATTTCGGCAATGGGAGCGAAGGCCGTACTGATCAAGGGCGGTCACGTTCATGACCAGCCCGGCAAGGTTACCGACCTTCTATTCGACGGAGACTTCGTCGAATTCAGCAACGATCGAATAGAAACAACTAGCACCCACGGAACCGGTTGCACTCTCTCCGCCGCGATCGCCGCCGAGCTCGGCAAGGGCGCGTCACTTCGGGAAGCGGTTCAGTCAGGAATCGATTTCGTTCACGCAGCGATCGCATCGGCGCCGGGATTGGGAGGCGGGCATGGCCCGCTCAATCATTTCGCTCGCGGAAGAGCAGCGACGAACTCTCGCACC
Organism: Gemmatimonadales bacterium; assembly: GCA_039933985.1. Lineage (GTDB taxonomy): Bacteria > Gemmatimonadota > Gemmatimonadetes > Gemmatimonadales > Gemmatimonadaceae > UBA4720. Next base: position 6,299 of record JBDTNA010000071.1, read on the forward strand.
ATCGACTGAAATCCGCGCGCCGCGCGGGCCGTTACTTCGAGCACGTCGGCATGCAGCACAGGTGCAGAAGTCACCCCGGCTGCGGCATTCGCAATACAGCTTACACCGGCCACCCTCATCCCTATCGCTCGAGCCACGATCACTTCAGGAACCGTCGACATCCCGACCGCATCTGCGCCGAGCTTGCCGAGCATTCGCACTTCGGCGGGCGTTTCGAACGATGGGCCGGGCAGCCACGCGTAAACACCTTCCTTCGCATCTACTCCGACTTTCTTCGCGCTCGCCTTCAGAAGCGAGCGGAGCTCGGGGTCGTAAGGAGCACTCATGTCAGGAAAGCGCTCGTCTCCCGGCTCGACCGGGCCAGTGAGAGGATTCGTCGCAGTGAGATTCAAGTGGTCCGAGATGACCATCAGATCGCCCGCGGCGAGGTCGCGATTGATTCCTCCAGCCGCGTTCGATGCGAAATAAATCCTCGCGCCAAGAGCGTGCATCACGCGAACCGGGAACGCTGCGAGCTGCGGCGGATGTCCTTCATACATATGGATGCGACCCGCCAGCGCGACGACCCTGCGCCCTGCCAGTGTTCCCGCGACGATCGCGCCAGCATGACCGACAACAGTTGCCGCCGGAAACCCGGGAACTTCAGCGAACGGAACGCGGACCGCATCTTCGATGTCGTCCGCAAGACCACCCAGCCCCGAGCCGAGTACGATTCCGATCTCGGGTACAGAATCGCCGATGCGCCCCCTGAGGACTGACGCTGCGTCCTCGGCGGCCTGGCGGCCGTATTGCGAAATCACGTGGCTTCGCTCGCGATCGACATCATCTCCTGCGAAACATCCTCGAGCAGCTTTACGCGCTGTTCCCACGGAAGAAATGCGCTCTCGAATCCATTCAACGCGAGAGTGCAAAGCTCATCGAGCGTGAAATCGAGATGCTTCGCGGCAAACGCGTACTCATCGGTAAGCGTGGTTCCGCTCATCAGGCGATTGTCCGTGTTCAGCGTGAGATTCATTCCGCGATCGAAGTATTCCCGGAGTGGATGCGACTCGTACGACTTCGCGGCGTGAGTCTGCACGTTCGACGTGAGACATATCTCGAGACCGATCCGGCGGTCATTCACGTACTGCGTGAGCTCTGGATCTTCGATCAAGCGCGTCGCATGACCGAGACGATGCGCGCCGCACGCATGAACCGCATCGCGCACTGAGCGCGCGCCGTCCCCCTCCCCCGCGTGCACCGTCACCCCAAGCGTGTGCTTCCTCGCATACGCGAACGCCTCGGCGTGCACCGAGGCGGGGAATCCGGCTTCACCACCCGCAAGATCGAAAGCAACGACACCTTTGTTCTTGTATGCGACCGCAAGTTTCGCAAGCTCGAGCGACGTCTCCGCCGGAAGCTGTCGCAATGAGCACACGATCGATCGTGCAACGATGTCGTGTTCCTTCTCCGCACGCGCGAGTCCCCTGATCTGTGCTTCGAGCGCCTCGGCAAGGTCCAATCCGCCACGACTGTTGAGAATCGGTGCATTGCGCACCTCGATGTATCGAACTCCGTCGGCAGCAGCATCTGCGCCGAGCTCGTAAGCGATGCGCTCGATCGCATCGGCGGTCTGCATGACGGAAACCGTCACCTCGAAGCGCTTCAGGTAGTCCTCGAGGGATTTTGCATCGCTGACGAGCATATAGTCGCGCAGCTCGTCGGCAGAGCTCGCCGGCATTTTGATGTTGTATTCGCGGCCGAGCTCGAGGAGTGTAGACGGACGCACCGATCCGTCGAGATGGCAGTGGAGCTCAGCCTTTGGCAGGCGCCGCAGTTGTTCAGTAGTCAGCATCAACGATGATATTCAATCATGTGGCAAAGATGAAGCGCGACGAGTTGTCACTGTGCGATGAAGATGCGGCTCTCCGAGGGCGGAGTGATCGGTGATTTCAGGGTCTTTACGTACCCGATGAGCGCATCGAGGTCATTGATGTCGAGCGGAGTGATTTGAACACCTTCGGGCGGCCCAAGATTGCTGCCGCCGGTGCCCATGAAGTTGTTGACGATGACGCTGTAGATCGCGTCGTCAATCAGCGTACGGCCGGCGGGGAGCCGGAGCGAAACTATTCTCTCGCCCTTCGGCTTGTCGGGATTGAATCCGATCGTGATGCCGCTGACATGTACCGGAATCTCGTTTCCTCCGAGCAGTTTTTCGAAGTACTCGCCCACCTGCGCGCCAGTCATGCGAATGCTATAGAGACTGTTAGCGAAGGGCTCGATCTCGAACAACGTGCCGTAGGTGACGTCGCCTGCTCGAAGACCGGCGCGAATTCCCCTGTTGTTCATGATCGCGATGTCGCCCTTGGCAGCCCACCGTTGCGAGTCGGTGATGAGATTGCCGAGGGCGTACTGTGTGCCGTCGCGATTCATCGCAACTGCCACTGTACTGTAGCGTTTGTTCACGATCGCGGCGATTCGAGCGCTTGCGCGCCGAACGATCGAATCGACCGGAGCGTAGGCCGGAGTGGCTGGCACTGGCACCGGACGAACTTCGCCGACTGCTTCCCCGCCGGATGGCTTTCCGTCCGCGTTCAGCGGAATGTCGAGCACAGCAACTGCCTGCCCGGAATACCGGGCCTGCACAATCGGAATTCCCTTTACATAGGTGTCGACGAAGCTGTGCGAGTGACCCGACACAATCCCGTCGACTCTCTCAGTGATGCGCGAAGCGATGTCGAAGATTCTTCCTGTGCAGGATGCTGATCCCGCTTCGGTGTTGCAGAAGCCGCCTTCGTGCACAAGGGCGATGACGACATCAGCGCCACGGGATCGCAGGCTTTTCGCGCGCTCATCGATGACAGCGGCTGGATCATCGAAGCGCAGGCCCTTCACGTTCGCCGGCAACGTTGACGTCGCAGTTTCAGTAGTTGCGATCCCGATCAGTCCGACCCTGGTCTTGCCTCTTACTACTATTGTATCGTCGCGAATCCACGAGACGTCCTTGCCGTCAGTGGTGCGCACATTGGCGGCAAGCAATGCGTACTTCGCATCCCGCATTCGAGCACGCAGCGTGTCCACGCCCCAGTCGAACTCATGATTGCCGACCGCGGCTGCCGTGTATCCCATTCTATTGTAGTAGTCCACGACCGGCCGGCCGTAGGAGAGGTTGGATACGGGTGTTCCCTGAAACTCGTCGCCGGCATCAACCAGGATCGACACGCACATCTCCACACACTCCGAGCGCGCCTTCTCGATCACTGTCGCCGTGTACGCGGCGCCTCCCCACTTTCTTCCCTCAGCGTCTATCCGCGGCTCGAGCCCGCCATGGAAATCGTTGGTCGAGATGATCCTGAGCCGCGGAGTGCCTGGCGGAATTCCAGCTGACCCAGGCTTCTGGGAAGGTCCGCCAGAGTACACAAGCGTCCAGTTCTGCTTGAAGAAATCATCAGGCCGAATCGTCTTGCGCGACTGCACTTCATCGATCAGAAGCTGGCGAATCTCCTGTTGTTTGTCATAAACGACCGGCGCGCTCTTGATCATCGAGTAACCGCCGCCGCCCGACTGACGGTAGTTGTTCAACGCGAGTGTGAAGCTGTCGGTATCGGTGACAGGCTTTCCCTTGAAAGCGAGCGAAGTGATGCGCGCACCGATGGGCTTCGTGAGATCGATGACGTAGTCAACGCCGGAGACGATGTCGAAGTTATAGCCCGGAATCTGCGGATCGGGCACAGGCGTTCCATTCTGAACGCTGGCGTAATACCGGGCGCTGAACTCCAGGTAGTCGCGAAGCTGCTTCCCGGTGATGCGGATTGCGCGCAGAGTGTTGTCGTACGGGTACAGCTGAGCAATCTTCGCGACCGTGATCGGGCCTGCGGCCAACGCAGCATCGAGAGTGAACGCGGCCGTGGACGCCAGGTCAGCTCCGGTTGCCTTTCGTTCGACCTCAGTGATCAAATCAATGAGCGGCGTGTCCTTCAATCGCGCTGAATCGCCGCGCCACGCAACCGCGGTAGTGCCGATCACTTCATTCGCATACGCTCTCGTCGCGACGTGCGTCGGCGCCGATACGACGAGAACTGCCGGACTCTCCGGATAGCGTGAAGCCTGCAGCGTTTCTCCGCGCGACGCGCTGACTTTCCACGAACCGCCAATTCGGGCGACTGTCAGGTGAGCCACGCCGAGGCTGGTCGCCCAGTTCTTCGGTTGAACGAGAAGAGTCGGCCCGATGTGAAGATTGGGCTGCTCCCGATGTGAGTGTCCGTAGACGATCAGGTCGATTCCGGGGATCTCACGCGCCAGTCGCGCAGAAACGTTTTCGCTTGGAAGAGCCGTCGCGACTGTATCATAGCTTGCGGGTTCGTCGAGGCCCGCATGCACCGCCACAATGATGATGTTCGCTCCC
>JBDTNA010000072.1:0-10613 GCA_039933985.1 Gemmatimonadales bacterium
GGTGACCGGTGACTCCGACTGGTGACCGGTGACTCCGACTGGTGACCGGTGACTCACGGCTTGTGTCAGGTGACCGCCGTCCGTTGTCCGGCGCTTAACTAAAGTCACCAGTCACCGGTCCAAAGTCACCGGTCGCCAGCTTGAAAAACCTGTGACATTGGACTTTCACACTTCTCGCACAACCAAAACATTGTTGTAACAGTTCTCCCATAAGAACTTCATAGGCATGCCATCCCGACCGTCCTCCCTGCATCTGCGGTGGCCCCTGCTTGTTCTCATGGCGAGCATCGGACTCACCGCTGTTGCGGCGTTCGATGCGCAGCGGGCGATTCGCGCGCAGGACAAGGTCGTGTCGGGGGCGATTCATGAGTTCTCGAGCTTTGCCGCATGGAGCTACGGCGAGCATCTGAAGCAGCAGATGGGCGCTGCTGCGGTTGAAGTCGTCGGAGCTGTAAACCACGGCGAGAACATGCACACCAATCCACGCATACCCGGGGCACGCGAGCTCGCGCACTATCTGCCGACGGACTTCAGATGTGACTGCCACCGGACGCTCGCCGGTCCCAACCCGGCGTCGTTCGTCGGATTCAAGCTTGGCTCGCGCGACGTGGACGTTGCGCAGAATCTCTACGCGAAGCCGACCGAGGGTTGGCGCGTGGATCCGGTTCCGGGACAGGCACTGCCACCACGCCCGTCATTCTCATACGCCGACCTTCGATGGATCGCCGATACACTCACGGTACAGGCGCGTCTCGCACGAACTGACGAGCACGGGTACGGACTGATAGTGGGCAACTCGAACGGACGCGTGCGGCCCATCGTATACACGCTCATGCCGACATCATGGGGCGATACCATGGTCTACGGTGCGGAATACACTCCCGCGGCGTTCCAGTCGATGCTCGCAAGGGTGCTGGACGGCAACGGATTGCTGCCGGAGACGTTCACCAAAGGAAAGCGGAATCGCGACGTCGTTGCGATTCGCGTGATGAACGGCACGGGAGAGACCATTTACGAGTCGGTTCCGGGAGTCTCATCGCCGACGTTCACACAGCTTCGCCTTCCTGACGAATACGGATCTCTTCTGCTGCACGTGATGATTCGTCCTGGACAAGCGAGCGCTCTCATCATCGGCGGAACGCCAGCTTCACGGCTCCCGCTTCTACTGGGCCTGCTCGCGCTTGCAGCAATGATGTCGGTCGTTGCAGTCGTGCAGATCAGGCGCGAAACCGAGCTGGCTGGAATGCGCGCGGATTTCGTTTCGAGCATCTCGCATGAGTTGAGGACGCCGCTTGCGCAAATCAAGCTCTATCTCGAAACGATTCGCCTCGGCCGTGCGAAAACGGAGGAACAGCGGGAGTGGTCGCTGAAGCACATCGATCGAGAGACGACGCGGCTGGGAAATCTCGTCGAGAATGTCCTTCGGTTCTCACGCCTTGGAAGACCTGACGAGCTGCCGGCTCAGCCGATTTCCCTTCGCGATGAAGTCGAGAGAATCGTCGATGAGTTCAGGCCACTGGCCGCGTCGCGGAAGTCTGAAATCGAAGTGGACTTCCAATCTGATCCTCATGTGGCAATCAGACATGAGGCCCTTCGGCACGCGGTCGTCAATCTGCTCGACAATGCAGTGAAGTACGGGCCTGTATCGCAGACACTCCGCGTCGAAGTCGGTAGCCGCGGAAGCTCTGCGTACATCGCGGTCATGGATCAGGGATCCGGCGTCCCCCTCAATCAGCGCGAGGCGATCTGGCGTCCATTTGCCAGGGCCAAGACGGCGACCGACGCGGCCGGCAGCGGCATTGGACTCACCATCGTGCGCGACGTGGCAATGCAAAACGGTGGAAAGGCCTGGGTCGAGGATGGCGCCGGAGGCGGCGCCCGTTTCGTGATCAGTCTGCCTCGAGTTCCTGTAGATACTGCAATGCAAGAGGTGCGGCCGCATGCAGAGCACGAGACCTCCGTCCCGGTGGGCTGATGAGCGCGCGGATTCTCCTGGTCGAGGACAATCCTGATCTCGCTGAAGGCGTCGAGTACAACCTCCGTCTCGAAGGCTACGATGTACGGATCGCCGAAAATGGTCGAATTGCAATCGAGGCAGCGCAATCGTGGCATCCCGATCTCGTGCTGCTCGATCTCATGCTCCCCGAAATTGACGGCTACCAGGTTCTGCGCAGCATAAGACAGAACGGCAGCAGCGTCCCTGTAATAATTCTTTCGGCGAGGGGCGAAGAAGCCGACAAGGTGCGTGGCTTTCGTCTCGATGCGGACCAGTACGTCACGAAACCGTTCAGCATCGTCGAGCTGCTCGAGAGAGTTGCCGCGCTACTTCGCCGCGCGTCGAAGAACGACACTCCCGCGCTGACTGAGGTCACCTTCGGAGATGTCGTCGTCGATCTCGCATCGCGGACTGTTGTGCGCAAAGGATCTCCGTGCGCGCTGACTCCAAAGGGCTACGAGCTGCTGCTCGCCCTGCTCAAACGCGACGGCGCCGTCGCCGGCCGCAATGAGCTTCTCAAGGAGGTCTGGGGATACGGCGCCTTCATCATGACCCGAACAGTCGACTCTCACATCGCGGAGCTGCGCAGAAAGCTCGAGGAAAATCCGGCTGAGCCGCGCCACATCGTCACGGTGTGGAAGATCGGATATCGCCTGGCGCGATAGCGGATTCACACATTCAGCACATAACTCACACCCTTCTGTAATCCCCTCGCGCGCCGCGCGACGTAGTGTACTGGTGCGCGTGGGATTAGCCCGCACGCCAGCTCTCACCCATGGGGTTCGGAATGCGAACAACAACATCACCAGATCAGTCACTGGCCTCTCGCTCGAGAGCGGTGCTCGTCTGTCTTCTACTCTCCACCGTCGTCGTGTCGGCGCTCATTCCTGCCCGTATGAAGGCGCAGGCGACGAAAGCAAATCTGCTCGTCACGCCCGAATGGCTTGGCCAGCATCTCAACGACCCGAATCTTGTCTTGCTGCACGTCGGACCGAAGTCCGATTACAACACGGAGCACATTCGTGGCGCGCGGTTTGTTGAAATGGGTGACATCGCGGATTCCGATCATGAGAAGCCGGGCGGACTGATGCTTCAGGTACCATCGGCCGAGTCGCTTCGCGACCGCCTTGCGAACCTGGGGATCTCGGATGACTCGCGCGTCATCGTCTATTACGGAACCGACTGGGTCACTCCAGCCACGCGAGTCGTGTTCACACTCGATTTCGCCGGTCTTGGCGCGAAGACTTCGATCCTCGACGGTGGAATGGGACTCTGGAAGGAGCAGAAGCGCCCGGTCACGAAGGAAATCGCAACCGCGAAGAAGGGCGCGCTCTCGGCACTCAATACACGTCCGATCGTCGTCGACGCCGATTGGGTGAAGGGCAACATCGGAAAGGCGGGAATCTCGGTCGTCGATGGAAGAGCGTCAGCGTTTTACGACGGAGTCGAGACGGGCCGCGGCATGCAGGGACCGCAGCGCACCGGTCACATCGCCGGCGCGAAGAGCATCCCCTACACAGAAGTGACAAACGACAAAGTCGTCTTCAAGACGCGGCAGGAGCTCGAGGCGATCTTTGTGAAGGCAGGTGTGAAGCCCGGCGACACTGTCGTCGGATACTGCCACATCGGCCAGCAGGCGACGGGAATGTTGTTCGCCGCGCGGCTGCTTGGCCACAAGGTTCTTCTTTACGATGGATCGTTCGAAGACTGGTCGGCACACACCGCTTATCCTGTCGCGACTGGAGCAGCGGCCAAGTGAGTGCAACAGTCGTCGCGCGCGGCGGATCTGAAGCTTTAGCCCTGCGTGGCACGATGTCACGGGTCGCGCAGAGCTACTCGAACCCTTACCTGGCCGGATTCGGATTGGGTCTCGTCCTGCTCGCTGCGTTCGTGTTGATGGGTCGAGGGCTCGGTGCGTCCGGCGCGTTTGCGAGCGTCGCCGCCGCGGTATCGAGCAGCGTGTCGCCCGAAACCACGCGCAGCAACGACTACTTCGCCAGATACCTCGGTCCGCCGGGTGCGCCAAGGATCGATTGGCTCTTGATCGAGCTGATCGGCGCGACGATTGGAGGCTTTGTTTCCGCATTGTTCGCGGGGCGACTGCGCTTGTCAATTGAGCGCGGACCCCGGATCACCGATGCCTCGAGGCTGCGCTTTGCGTTCATGGGTGGCGCAGTCATGGGGGTTGGGGCAGTGCTTGCCCGTGGATGTACGAGCGGGCAGGCACTGACCGGCGGCGCTCTGTTGAGTGTCGGGAGCTGGCTGTTCATGGGCGCGGCGTTCGCTGCTGCGTATGCTGTTGCACCATCGCTGAAAAAGGCGTGGACATGAGCGCGCCCTTCTTCGAGTACGGTGCATTTGGCGAAGCTGCTTCGCTTGGCGTCGCCCTCATCATCGGAATCGCATTCGGCTGGTTCCTCGAGCGAAGCGGAATGGGGAGCGCGAGGAAGCTCGCCGGGCAGTTCTATCTTCGTGACCTCACAGTCTTCAAGGTGATGTTCACCGCTATTGTCACCGCGATGCTCGGTGCGTTCTGGCTCGGATGGCTCGGCATTCTCGACCTGACGCGCGTGTACGTTCCTGAAACGTTTCTCGCGCCGCAGCTCGTCGGTGGGCTGATATTCGGCGCCGGTTTCGCGATGGGCGGTCTTTGCCCTGGCACGTCATGCGTCTCGGCTGCAACTGGCCGGCTGGATGGCTTTGCAGTCGTTATGGGAATGCTAGCCGGTGTTCTCGTGACGGGAATCTTCTTCCGTCCGCTTCAGGCGTTCTATGAGAGCACACCGCGCGGATCGTTTACGCTGCCGCAACTTCTTGGAGTTGGTGAAGGCGTCGTCGTGCTCGGAGTGGTGCTGCTTGCGATCGCCGGATTTCGCGGCGCCGAAGCGCTGGAGCAGCGCGCTTCGCGGACGAGGTCGGAGTGATGTCGTCGCCGAATACCCAGCGACTCGTGCGCTATCTCGCCGGCGTTGCTGTCGCCCTCGGATTGCTTGCGGCGTTCGTTGGATCTCCGCGCAAACAGGCGAACGCGCGTCTCGATCTCGATCAGATCGCCAGGACAGTCGAGAGCGATGACGACAACGTCACCGCAGTCGAGCTGGGAGACTGGATCAGAAATCAGCGCTCAAATATCAGAATCGTTGACGTTCGCGATTCGGCTGAGTTCGAGGACTATCACATCCCGCGGGCCGAGCGAATTGCGCTGGGCGAGTTGACATCGACGCCGTTCAGGAACGACGAAACCGTTGTGCTATATTCGGGCGCTGACGGGCGCGCGGCACAGGGTTGGGTGTTTCTGCGTGCAATGGGATTCACGCGTGTGTATTTCCTCAAGGGCGGATTGTACGAGTGGATCGACGAGGTGATGAATCCCGCGATCTCGCCCTCTGCTTCCGAGAATGAGCGAGCGGAATTCGAGAAGGTTTCGGCGATCAGCAGATACTTCGGAGGCGCGCCGGTTGTTGGCGAGCGGAAGTCGTCGAGGCCGTCTATCGAGGTCAAGTCGAAAGGCTCGGTGCGAGAGGCAGTTTCGCGCATTCGCGGAAGAGGGTGCTGAGATGACGCTCCCGCTACGGGTATCGCACGCCGCAATCGTCGATGATGACGAAGGATTCTTTCAACGGCTGCGCGAGACGGAGTACTCGCGTCTCGATGCCCAGGATCAGGCGTACCTCGATTTCACGGGAAGCGCTCTCTACGCTGAGCGGCAGATAACGGCCAACTGTGAAAGAATGCGCCGGAGTGTGTTCGGAAATCCGCATTCGGAGAACGGGCCATCGCGTATGAGCACACGGCTGATCGAGAGGGCGAAGTCGAAGCTGCTGGCGTTTCTCGACGCGTCGCCCGACGAATACGTTGTCTGCTTCACCGCAAACACCTCGGCAGCAATCAAACTGGTCGCAGAAGGATTCCAGTTCGGTGAGCGAGCGCCGCTAGTGATGTCGGCGGACAATCACAACTCGGTGAACGGAATTCGCGAGTATGCGCGATTACGCCATGCCCGCGTCCACTACCTCCCTCTCGACGACAAACTGCGACTGAGAACCGCTCACCAGATGCTGTGGCAGCTCGCTTCACGACAGGGCGGACTGTTCGCGTACCCGGCGCAATCAAATTTCTCGGGCGTGAAGCACTCGCTCGAGCTGATATCGGCGGCCCAGCGACTTGGATTCACGGTTCTGCTGGACGCTGCCGCATTTCTTCCGACCAACATGCTCAGCCTCAGACGATATCCGGCCGATTTTGTTGCTCTGTCGGCCTACAAAATTGCCGGCTATCCAACGGGAGTTGGCGCTCTCGTTGCGCGGCGTGATGCGCTCGCTCACCTTCAGAGACCGTGGTTTGCGGGCGGCACCGTCGATTACGCATCCGTTCAGCAGGGAACCCATCTCCTGAGTTCTGGAGCCGAGGGTTTCGAAGACGGCACGCCGGCGTTTCTCAGCATCGCCGCGCTGGCTGATGGTCTCGATTTCATGAACGAAATCGGAATCGACCGCATCAATCGTCACGTCTCGCAGATGACGGGCCATCTGATCGACGGGCTGCGTTCGCTTCGGCGGCGCGACGGCTCACCTCTCGTTACAGTGTACGGTCCAGGAAACGAGAATGATCGAGGCGCCACGGTGGCATTCAATATTCGCGGTCGTGATCGTGCGGTGGTTCCGTTCGCCGCGGTTGTCGATCGTGCCCGCGAATGTGGGGTTTCCCTTCGCGGCGGCTGCTTCTGCAATCCGGGCGCATCGGAGGCAGCTTTCGAATTTCCTGCGCTCTCGACGGGCGAGTGCCTGCGGTCTGCCGCCGAGCAGGGATTCAGCATCGAGAAGTTCGCCGAATGCATGGGTCCCCACATCCCCGTGGGTGCAGTCCGCGCATCGCTTGGTGTCGCGACCAACAAGCGCGACGTGCAGAGGGCGGTATCAGTCGTGAGCTCCTTTACAAACCTCTGACACGAATCTTCACAAACCCGGACAGGTCTGTTGCCCGGACAGAGTTATCAATTGGGCGCTGGAAACCGCCAAACCCTTTCGGCGGCCGCCTGGTCTAATTCTTCGGCACGACATCACAACGAAGGGCAGGACGCTGTCCGCCCTCTTCAAGGTCAACCACTGATGAGAATATCACTCCGTCACGGCTGGCAGAGTATCGCTGCTTTTATCATCGTAGCTTCGCTGATCCCACCTCCTGCGCGCGCGCAAACCGGCGGCGTTCATCCTCAAGCCGCTCCCGTTGCAAACGCGATCCGCCTCACCGGAAACGTGAGTGTCGACGGCAAGCTCGATGAAGAAGTGTGGCGCACGGCTCAGCCCATCACCGAATTCCGCCAGTCACAGCCCAATGAGGGTAAGTCCGGTACGCAGCGGACCGAAGTTCGATTCGCCTACGACGATGCTGCGCTCTACATCGGCGCGAAGATGTACGATTCGCTCGGTGGAAAAGGCGTCGTAACACGACTGCTTCGCCGCGATGCGTTGAGCGAAACGGACAGCGACATCCTCCAGATCGTCCTCGACAGTTATCACGACCACAGCTCGCGTTTCATTTTCTGGGTGAATCCATCCGGATCGAAGAGAGACGGGACAGGTGACCTGACGTGGGATCCAGTCTGGGAAGCGAAGGCACAGATCGATGCTGATGGATGGACAGCAGAGATGCGCATTCCTTTCAATCAGCTGAACTTCTCGAGAGAGACTGATCAGACGTGGGGCATTCAGGTCATTCGATTCATTCATCGGCTGAACGAACGCACGCATTTCGCCTGGTGGCCGAACAACGACGTCGGTGGTCCGCAGCGTTACGGGCATCTCACGGGAATCAAGATCGGCGATCGTCCGCGCGGAATGGAATTGCTTCCGTATACAGTGGGACGAGCGCGCTATGTGCGCCCTGTCGACTCGTCGAATCCATTCACGAAGACGAACGACAAGGACTACCGTGTGGGCGGCGATCTCAAGTATCGCCTGACGTCGAATCTCACTCTGAATGCGACGTTCAACCCCGACTTCGGCCAGGTGGAAGTCGATCCGGCGGTCGTGAATCTCTCGGCGTTCGAGACATTCTTCTCGGAGAAGAGGCCGTTTTTCATCGAAGGGCAGAACGCATTCGGCTTCGGAAGCTTCAACTGCTTCTTCTGCAGCAACGTCAGCAGCCTCAGTCTTTTCTATACGCGTCGCATTGGACGCAGCCCCCAGCTCTTCCCGTCGGGCACGTATGTGGACCAGCCAGAAAACGCGACGATCCTCGCCGCCGGCAAAGTCACCGGGCGGACGAAGAACAATCTTCTCGTCGGAATCATGAATGCGGTGACCCGAAAAGAGACGGCCGACGTCATCACAGTCGACTCAGAGAACGGCGACCGAATCTCATCAAGCGCCGAAGTAGAGCCGCTCACGAACTACTTCGTCGGTCGTGTCAGAAAGGAGCTTCAGGGTGGCGCGCACTCCCTCGGCGGAATTCTCACGTCGGTCGACCGCTTCACCAGTGATTCACTCGCCGAAGCGAGGTTGCCGAGTAATGCGCGGAGCGCCGGGATCGACTGGTTCAGCTCGTGGAACAATCGCGCGTACTCGTTCATGGGGAACATGGCCCTGAGTGACGTCCGCGGATCGAAGCTGGCGATGCAGCGGATTCAGCGATCGAGCGCGCGCTACTTCCAGAGGCCTGATCGGTCACCGGGCGGCAACGGACTTTTCTCCGATGAATTCGACGAGAATGCAACGAGCCTCGGCGGCTACGGCGGATATGCCCGCGTTGCAAAGGACGGCGGCGAGTGGCTGTGGGAGGGAATGGTCAACTATCGAAGCCCTGGTTTTGAAGTAAACGACATGGCGTTCAACACAACGTCGGACTACGTGTACTTCAATTTAAACATCGCGAGGTCAGTCTCGAAGCCGGGACCGATATTCAGAAATTACTTCGCCGTCATAGGCGCCCAGCAGCAGACCAACTACGACGGAGATCTCACCGACCGCGAGTTCTCGGCGGGAATCTTCTCGACCCTCGCGAATTTCTGGCAAGCGAATGCTTTCGTCATCAAGGTGCCGATGGTTTACGACGATCGACTGCTGCGCGGCGGTCCGGTCATCAGGAAGCGAGGATATCGCTACCACCAGATCTTCCTCGGCACCGATGCGAGAAAGAAGATATCGATGTCGATCAATCCGAGTTTCAACGACTACGACTACGGGCCAGATGCGCTCAACCTGAACGCGAGCGTTACCTGGAAGCCGACGTCGAACGTTCAGCTTTCGGCCGGGCCATCGTATAATCGCAGCGGTTCGGTGAGCCAGTTCGTCACGAGTATCGCTGATGGCACCGCGACTGCATTCTACGGACGACGCTACATCTTCGCGGCGTTCAATCAGAAGCAGCTGGCCATGAGCACCCGAGCCAGCGTGACCTTTACCCCGCAGCTGACGTTCGAGCTGTTTGCCCAGCCGCTTATCGCAAGCGGCGACTACGTGACATTCAACGAGTACGTCAAGCCGCGAAGCAACAAGCTGCATGCGTTCACGGGTGATCAGATCAGCTCGACGGCAGTGAACGGAACGCGGCAGTACACGATAGATCCTGACGGACCGGCGGGCCCGGCGACATCATTCAGCGTGTTCGATCCTGACTTCAACTTCCGTGCGTTGCGCGGTAACGCGGTGGTGCGATGGGAGTATCGGCCCGGTTCGACACTCTTCTTCGTATGGCAGCAGAACCGTTCAGATACGGATCCGATCGGCAACTTCAGTTTCGGGCGAGACCGGAGCGCGCTCTTCGACGCGCATCCGGACAACATCTTCCTCGTAAAGGCCACATACTGGATCGCCTTCTAACTGTATTTGCGTTCATCTCGCTCCTGGGCTGTGCCGAGTCGGCCGGCCCGGGAGGAGAGACCGGTGCTGTCACTGACGACGGGATGGCATACTGGCCGGCGGACAGTTGGCGTATCGCGGCGCCTGCAGATGTTGGAATGGATCCGTCGAAGCTCAACACACTCAAGGCCAAGATTCGCGGACGCCAGATCGCTGAGCTCAACGGACTCGTCGTCGTGCGGCGCGGGTACGTCGTTCTCGAGGAATACGCGAACGGATCAGGGGCGACAGACGTGCACACCATGCAGTCGGTGACCAAAAGCGTTACTTCGCTTTTGACGGGAATTGCCATCGACCAGAAAAAGATTCCGTCTGTCACGAGCAAGGCGCTGGGTTTCTTTCCCGAGTACTCCGACTTCCAGAACATGGACGATCGCAAGCGAGCAGTAACGGTCGCGAGCCTGCTCACCATGCGGTCTGGAATCAACTTCTACGAAGATCCGTATCCTGGATCACCGTTGCAGCAGCTCAACGATTCGCGCGGCGACTGGCTGCGGATCGTTTTCGATCAGCCGATGAATGCGATTCCGAACGAGCTGTGGCAGTACAACAGCGGCGGTGTCATCTCACTCGGCGGCGTCATCTACAATTCGACCGGAATTGTCGCTGACGAATTCGCGCGGCAGTATCTGTTCGAGCCGATCGGAATTCAGGGGGCAACATGGTTCAAGGGCGCGCCGAACGGGCTGCCACATATGGGAGGCGGACTCAATCTGCGCGCGTCGGATCTGGCGCGGGTCGGGTATCTGGTGCTGCGG
>JBDTNA010000073.1:0-10610 GCA_039933985.1 Gemmatimonadales bacterium
TCTCGCGATTCTCACAACGAATATGAAAGGAGCGATCGACCCGTCGTTCATGCGTCGGCTCCGCTTTGTCGTCGATTTCCCCTTCCCCGGAATTCCCGACCGCCGTCGCATCTGGTCGCAGGTTTTCCCACCAGCTACCGAAAGCGCGGAACTCGACTTCGATCGCCTCGCGAGGTTCACGCTTACGGGTGGCAGCATCCACAACGCCGCACTGAACGCCGCGTTTCTCTCCGCTGATGCGGGCGATCCGGTGACGATGCCGCGCGTGCTGGAGGCAGTGCGTGGCGAGTATCGAAAGCTGGCCCGGCCCGTGAGCGATTCGGAATTCCGGTGGCTGGTGGCAACCGGCACGAGAGTGGGGACACCCGCGTGATTCGCGTTCACATTGAGCGTCTCATTCTTGATGGCCTGCCCTTGGAAGGTGTCGAGCGTGCGCGACTCGAGCGATCGCTCGCCACTGAGCTGACGCGTTTGTTGGAGATGCCGGGTGCTGCAAGCTCGATTGCGATGCACGGCCAGCTCGCACTGCTCCATGCTCCGAGTATCCGTGTTCAGCCTGGGGACTCGGGGAGCCTGATCGGCTCGCGCATCGCGCAGTCGGTCTTTGGCTCTCTGACTCCGGCCGGGTCGTTTTCCGAGTCAGGGTCCATTACTCAATCGCCGGCAGCGCGAGGTCCGACGACATGAGTGCCGCGTTGCGCGTGGGAGCTGAGAACGTTCACGGTCAACAAACGGGAGGTGCGCCTCTGGGACGTGTGCTTCAGCGCAAATGTGCGTGCGGCCGTGAGATTTCCGGCGGTGGCGAGTGCGACAATTGCCGCAGGAAACGCGGAGGGATGTTGCAGCGCACGGCGGTGCGCAGCAGTAACCCGGGGGGTGTTCCTCCAATCGTCCATGACGTGCTTCGTGAGCCCGGACAATCGCTTGACCTTGCGACTCGATCGCTCATGGAACAGCGATTCGGCCGCGACTTCAGCAGCGTCCGCGTTCACGCCGGCGCAAAGGCAGCACGATCAGCCGATTCCATCGACGCGCATGCCTATACTGCTGGAACCGACATCGCGTTTGGCGAGGGACGATTCGAGCCGCACACATTATCGGGCCGCAAGTTGATCGCGCACGAGCTCACGCATGTTGTGCAGCAGCTAGGCGCGCCATCGACCGGTTCTCTCGACATCGCACCCGCTGCAAGCAGTCTCGAGCGGCAGGCATCGGCAGTCGCGGAAGATCTCACCTCGGCGCGTACGACGTCCGGGGCACGTGCAAGCAATCTTATTCAACGTGCGCCCAGGGAAGGTACCTCAGTGTACGATGAAAGCGCGGTCAGCGTCGATCCTTCCGATCCTAAGGCGCCCGGCGTTGTGAGCGGCAGGGTGACGCGAAAGGAATTCGGTGACAAGGGAAAGTTGATCCACCAGATGGATGCGCGCGTCAGGTTCGATTCAAAGAATTGCACCGTGAGTGTCCCGGTTGGCATTGCCTATCGCGAGGCCACAGCGGCCGACTTGGCGAGCTTCAAGAGCGTCAATCCCACACTCAACGCGAAAGCGGCTCCCAAGAGCGTAGGGCGAGCAACGTTCGACCGCTACATCAGCGTTGTGAACGAGAAATTGAACGGCTGGTTCGCACTGGAATTCGGCGAGTGCAAGGGCTCACCGTGCAGCGGACACATCACTCGCGTCAATGTCGATGTGACCGAGGACAATACGAATCCGGATTATACTGTCAGCGTCGTCGACGGTGGCTCGCAGGGCCGTTCTGCGGTGTTCCCGTCCTCGAAGACCGTCGTGCTCGCCGGCGAGGGCGGTGATGTGAGCAAGGGGACGCTCGCGCACGAAGGCGGCCACATGGCGCTCGGTCACGGTGACGAGTACCGGGAGCAAACACTGCCGGGGTCAGACCCTTCACGCGTTCGCCCCGATGATTTTTCCCGAATGTCCGAGCATCACGACTACGGTGAATGGTCAGTGTTCCACGAGCGTCATTTCGCGTTCGTTCCCTCGTTCCTCACAGCCGCGTTCAAATCGCTTGGAACTCCGTGCACACCCAAACTGCAGGCATTGTCGAGACCGCGGTTGGACATGTCAGTCGATTTCAGCACCGGCGGCGCGAGTTTCACCGGTTCACGCGCGATGGTTCTGAGCGGCGGTGTCGGGGTTGGACTGCTTTCCACCTCGCGCAACTGGCGCGGCTTTCTGGAAGCTCGCGCGACGCTCTTGTCCTCTCTTGATTCCCCATTGCGAACGGCATACCTGCTTGGTGCCCGGCTCGGAATCGATGGAAGGTTCACTCCCTCGAGTGGAGGATTGTTTCTCGGCGGATACGCCGAAGCGGGCAAGGGATTCTTCAATGTCCCGGACGCGACGAAACCGGGAACGTTTAACAAAACGTCTTTTACGTCTCCATACGGAGAAGCTGGCGTTCGTGCCGGTTATGGCTTTGCCCCCACTGGTGGCCTGATCATCAAGGTTTTCGGTGAAGCAGCGGCTGGAACTTCTCTCAATATCCACGATCCAAACCAGCAGTACTGGTTCCGCACCGGACTCGGTGCAGGGTTCGAGTTCTGATGCATACGCTCCCGCCCCGCTGCGGCAATCCGCTCGCCGACCTTCTCTGCACCATCGCAACCAGAGACTCCGGAACATGACTGCACCTCCGATCTCGCCCCGTCTTCTGCGCGGTGGCCTGGTACTGCTGGACGCCGAAACGGGCGCACTGCGACGCATCATCGCGCTCCAGTACAACCCGGACACTCTCACGCGGAGCTTCCAGATCAAGGGAACTGGCGCCGAGGGGGGCGACCGCAGTGAGGCGCTCCGTCTGAAAGGTCCGGCAGTCGAGACATTCAAGCTCGAAGCTGAACTCGACGCGACTGATCGCCTCGCCGCGGCGGACGGACAAGCCACGCGACTCGGGTTGCAGCCAGAGCTCGCGACCCTCGAGCTGCTCGTGCATCCGACGAGTCGACAACTCGCCGCGAACGCGGCACTCGCGTTACAGGGAGAGCTTGAAATTGTACCGATGCGCACGCCGCTCACTCTGTTCGTCTGGGGTGTCAATCGCGTAGTGCCCGTGCGCGTCACGGAGTTCAGCATTACTGAAGAGGCCTTTGACGTCGCTCTCAATCCGACACGCGCCAAGGTGAGTCTGGGTTTGCGCGTACTGAGCGTTGACGATCTGGGCTTCGCCACACGCGGTGGCGGGTTGTTCATGGGATATCTGACGCGCAAAGAGCAGATGTCTGCTTCGTCCGCCGCCGGCACGTTCGCAATCCTCGGAATACCGGGAATTCCATGAAGATCGACTGGCTGGCACCGTCGAGCCGCTACTATGGTCTCGAGACGCGCACCTACGTGACGCCCGATGGCATCGACGTGCCGTACTTTCCTCGGCGCATTCTCCCCGACCCTGCGCGGCTCGCTGTGATCGGCGAGCATACTGTGGTACAAAACGAGCGACCTGACACAGTCGCAGCGCAGGTGTTCGGCGACCCGGAACTTTTCTGGCGCCTGTGCGACGGAAACTACGTGCTTCAGCCGGAAGAGCTCACGGTGCGGCTCGGTCGCAGACTTCGCGTCACGCTTCCTGAGAACATGCCCGGCATGCCGAATGGAGTGCCGAATGGTTAAGCGCGTTCAGCTGAGCCTCATGATTGGACCCGCAGTTCCGATACCGGTTTCGAAAACGGTGATCGACGCACTACAGAGCGTTCAAGTCACAACGACTTCGGAGATCGGGAAGCCGAGTGTTTTTCAGCTTTCGTTCTCGCTCAACAACCGGTCTCCACTCACGACGTTGTTCATGCTCACCGGTGGCGGTGGCATCCCGCTGGTTCGCGTCATTATAGTTGCGACAATCAACGGCACGCCAGACGTGTTGATCGATGGTGTGATGACGAATCACCAATTCGCCCCTGGAGCTTCGGGACAACCGGGCACGCTCACGATCACCGGAGAAGATTTATCTCGTGTCATGGATTACCTGCCGCTCGACGGTGTGCCTTATCCCGCCATGCCCCCCGAGGCCCGCGTGCTGATCATGCTCGCCAAGTACGCGTTGTTCGGTGTCATCCCCCTGGTCATACCAAGCGTGTTGATCGATGTGCCGATCCCGGTTGATCGCATACCGCGGCAGCAAGGAAGCGATCTGAATTATATCCGGATGCTCGCTGACGAAGTCGGCTACACATTCTACCTGAAGCCGGGCCCGGCTCCGGGGATGAGCATCGCCTACTGGGGACCGCTGATCAAGATCGGAATGCCGCAACCCGCACTCAACGTCGACATGGACGCCTTCACGAACGTTCAGTCGCTGACGTTCAGCTACGACAGCGACAGCTACAAGTTGCCATTCATCATGATCCAGGAACCGAAATCGAAGGTGACCATCCCGATTCCCATTCCTGATATCACGCCGCTTAACCCGCCGCTCGGACTCATCCCGCCGATTCCCAACGGCATTCGGGCGATTACCAATGCCGCGAAGCTGTCCCCCGTGCGAGCGGCGCTGATCGGACTCGCAAAGGCCGCACAGGGCGCACAGGTCGTGAAGGGCACCGGCAAGCTCGACGTCGTGCGCTATGGACGCGCACTCAAGGCCCGAGAGCTCGTTGGTGTGCGCGGGGCTGGTGCGGCGTTCGATGGTCTCCACTACGTCCAGAGTGTGACAGATGAAATTCGTCGTGGCGAGTACACTCAGAGCTTCACGCTTGCCCGAAACGGTTTGCTGTCGACACTACCGAGGGTTCCCGCATGAGCCTGGGTGCAGCGTTCGAAGCCGCAATGGGTTTAAGCACGCCCCACAAATTCTACGGGAAATACCGCGGGACGGTCATCAACAATGAAGATCCGTTGCAGATCGGGCGAATCATGGCACTCGTCCCCGACGTATCGACCGTGATGCCAACCTCGTGGGCGATGCCATGCCTGCCGGGACTTGGAATTCAATACGGTGTTTGCGTGATACCTCCGCTTGCTGCCGGCGTGTGGATCGAATTCGAGCAAGGTGATCCCGATTATCCCATCTGGACCGGCGGATTCTGGGGCAGCGCGGCAGAAGTTCCAGCGCTGACTCGAGCACGTCTGCCAGTCTCGCCCGGCATCGTCATGCAGACCGTTGCGCAGAACACGATCGCGATCACGGACGTGCCGCCGCAGATCCTCATCAAGGTCGGCGGCTCGACGATCATGGTGCGTGCCGACGGTATCTCTGTAATCGCGCCGAGCATTACGCTCAATGGGGCACTGGTCGTGAACAACGGCGCTCTCGCCGTGAGCTTGTAGATACGATGCCCGGCCCTCTTCTGCACGTCGGTGCACTCATCACCTGCCCGCACCAGGCGCCAATCATGTCGCCTACGACCAACACGCGCGTATTGATAAGCGGGATGCCTGCACTTGTTGCGACGGATATTGTGACGGTGGCGGCATGCCCTTTCACCCTGCCGCCTCCAAAGCCCCAGCCGTGTATGACTGTGAAGTTGATCCCATCGGTGAAGGTACTGATCAACGGGCAGCCGGCCGCCATTCTCAGTCCGGCAATGCTGTGTCTCAGCGCAGAGCAGATCCCGCAAGGACCACCGAATTCTTCAGCGACTCAAACACGCGTCATCGCGCTCTGAGCCATGAACCTCGACTATCCTTTCCATTTCGACGCATCGGGTCGCACGGCGACGACCTCCGACGCCGACCATGTGCGCGACATGCTCGAGCAGCTCCTGTTCACGAACCCGGGTGAGCGCGTCAACCGTCCCGATTTCGGCAGCGGACTGTTGCAGCTCGTTTTCGGCCCGAACACTCCCGAGCTGGCCGCGGCGCTGCAGTTCACAGTGCAGGCGGCTGTCGAGACGTGGCTCGGCGACATCGTTCAAATCCAGTCGCTACAGATCACCAGCGAGGATGCATCGCTCCGCATCTATATGGAATACATCATCATCAACACCGGTGAGCATCGCACGGAAACCTTCCAGCAGAGCGCCGCGTGAGACGGCTCGCGGATCATTCGGCGAGCACCGCGGTGCTCGACTGTAAGGGTGGTGAGCGACGGGAGGACGTTCGCGCCGCTTCCCTGAATGGGATCGACTACATCGAGGTGAGCGACGATCAGCGGACGCTCTCTGTTTACTTCCTCGGTAAGGCACCTATCGAGATCGGCGTTCAGAACGTGCGCATAGAAGGCGGACGCCGCGTGCGCGACATTCTCGTCGAGCGCGTGGAGGTGCATCGCGAGTCACGTCGCGGCGACGACGATTGGATGGAAATCAGGGTCGATCGTCCTGGCGATTCCTCCACCTACGTCTTGCATCTGGTCGACCCGAAGAATCGGGATCGAGCGATGCAGGGGTTCGACTCACGGTACGCCGCGCTCGACTTCTCCTTCAAGGCCGGCTGTCCGACTGATCTCGATTGCACCGCCGATCCTTATTGTATGCCGGACGCACGCGAACGTCCCGACATCAACTACCTTGCTCGCGACTACTCGGGCTTTCGCCAGCTGTTGCTCGATCGACTGGCCGTCGTCATGCCGGCGTGGCGCGAGCGGCACGTGCCCGATCTGGGTATTACTCTCGTCGAGCTGCTGGCGTATACGGGCGATTATCTGAGTCAGTTCCAGGACGCCGTCGCAACAGAGGCCTACCTGGACACCGCGCGACTTCGCATCTCGGTGCGGCGTCATGCCCGGCTCGTCGATTACCATCTTTACGAAGGTTGCAACGCGCGTGCATGGCTTGCGTTCACCACGAATTTCGACGTCGCGATCGATCTCGATGCGGTGAAGTTCGCTACGAGGTTCGAGGGTGCTCCAGTCGACAAGGGTCCTATCTCGCTCGATGAGCTGACTCGCACAACCGGAGTGAGCTATGAGATCTTCGAGCCGGCATGGCCAGCTCGTACCTCGCCCTTCTGGGTTCGTACGGCGCTCTCTGAGATTCATTTCTACACCTGGGGCGACAGCGACTGCTGTATCCCCGCCGGTGCAACTGAGGCGACGCTGCGCGACGATTGGATCCCCGAAGACCCGGCAAGATCACCAGATGACGTCATCCTCCGCTCTCGTGTCGCGTCTCCGAACAGCGAAGCGAAGCGACGCCGCCTCGATAGTCTCGAGGTCGGCGACGTCCTCATTCTCGAAGAGGTGATTGGACCGCAGACTGGCAACCCCGCCGACGCCGACCGATCACATCGGCACGCAGTGCGACTGATCGAAGTGCGGCGCGATGTCGATCGCCTGTATCCGATTGGCGAAGGCGAAGGCCCGGGAACGCCAATTGTCCACGTGCGATGGCGCTCGGAAGATGCGCTTCCCTTTCCGCTCTGTCTTTCCACTGATCTTCCCGCACCCGATTGCGGACCACTCACCGACGTGAGCGTCGCGCGCGGCAACGTAATTCTCGTCGATCATGGTCTCACCGTCGTCGAGCTGCTTCCGCCCGTCCCCGGCGCCGATCCGGTACCGGTATGCGATCCGTGTGAGGAGGTCGAGCCTCCGCGTAAAACAGAACGGTTCGAACCCGTGCTCGAGAATGTTCCGCTGACATTCAGCGGCAAGCTCGATGCGTCCGGGTCTGCAACACGAATGATGAACCCCGACCCTCACGACTCGGCACCGCAAATCGAGCTGGTTGCACTCACCCGCGGGACCGATGGGAACGTTGTCGATGATACGTTGCGCTGGACAGCTCGCAGAGATCTCCTGGACAGCGAGCCCGCCGACCGGCATTTCGTCGTGGAAATCGACGACGATGGAATGGCGCATCTGCGCTTTGCCGCGTCGATCGAGAACCGACCCGAGCGCGGAAGACTTTTGCGCGCACGCTACCGCGTTGGTAACGGCCAAGGCGGCAACGTCGGCGTGGATACGATTACACTGATCGTCGCGGATATCGCTGCGACTGGCGGCGCTGCCCTCGAGGTTCGTAACCCGCTTTCGGCCGTTGGCGGTACGGGCGCAGAGACAGTTGCTGAAGCAAAGCAGTTTGCGCCGAGCGCATTTCGTGTGCGACGCGAGCGCGCTGTGACCGCTGACGATTATGCGGAGCTGCTCGAGCGCGATTTCGCCAACGAAGTGCAAGGCGCTGCGGCGGGACTGCGCTGGAACGGAAGCTGGTATGAGGTGCAAGCCGGTATCGATGCGCGCGACACCGAAAAAGCAGCAGCAGCACTCGTGCGCAACGCGCGAGGCAGACTTTACCGATATCGCCGCATAGGACATGACATTCGCGTCGAGTCTGCGCGCCTGGTGCCCCTTACGATCGTGATGGACGTTTGCGTTTTACCCAGGGATCTTCGTGCCCCCGTACACGCGACGCTCCTCGAGATGTTCAACAACCGTCGCACGCGCAACGGACAGCTCGGGTTCTTCCATCCGGACAATCTGCGCTATGGCAGAAATGTTTCGGTGAGCGAGCTCGTCGCCATTGCACAACAGGTTCCTGGCGTCGCGAGTCTCGCA
The DNA here is from genome assembly GCA_039933985.1 of Gemmatimonadales bacterium. GTDB lineage: Bacteria > Gemmatimonadota > Gemmatimonadetes > Gemmatimonadales > Gemmatimonadaceae > UBA4720. The sequence goes on from JBDTNA010000073.1 coordinate 8,452, forward strand.
GTGACCCGACTCGAACGCGCGGGTGAAGGTCCCAACAAGGAACTCGAGAATGCTCAGCTTCCACTCGGTTCGCTCGAGATTGCGCAGGTCGACAATGATCCCAGCTACCCTGATCGCGGCACGATAACCTTCACCTTGCGGGGTGGACGATGAGCTGTGGCTGCGGATGCTGCGAGGGCGTGCGAGCGCACACGCCGCTCGAGCTCGCGAACAGTCCTGGACTTCGCGCTTTGCGTTATCGGCTTGGCGAGCACGGTGACTTTTTCGACAGCATGCTCGCCGGCCTGTCGTCGGCGAGTAATTCGGCACTCGCGGCACTTCGTATTCGCGATCCGAGTGATCCCGCGATTGCACTGCTCGATGCAGGCGCCACGTTGCTGGACGTGCTCACATTCTATCAGGAGCGCATAGCCAACGAGGGTTATCTGCGGACCGCCAGAGAGCGCCGCTCGCTCATCGAGCTTGCGCGCCTCGTCGGTTATCGGCCGCGTCCGGGTCTATCAGCGAGCGCGTTCCTCGCATTCACCGTTGAGCAGACTGCTCGCCTCACCATTCCTGCCGGTACGAAAGCTCAGAGCGTGCCAGGTCAGGACGAGCTGCCTCAAACCTTCGAGACATCAGCGCCATTGGAAGCGCGCGCCGAATGGAACCAGCTCAACGTGCGCCGCACTCAGCCTCAGCTCACTCCTGTTCGCGATCCCAAGCGTGGACCGAGGGCGGCCGTATTGTACTTCAAGGGAGTAACGACGCGTTTGCGCAAAGGAGACGCGCTGCTTGTCGAGCTGTCGAACGGGAAGAAGCCGCGCATCTATCGCGTGATGACCGTCGAGCTGGATCAGGTCGCTGAACGCACGCGAGTGGAGATACTCCCGTGGATCACGATGAGACTGAACGAGATAGTACGAAATGTAGCGCTCTCTTCTTCGCTGGTCGGTGCGCCGCTCGCTAACACAGCGACAGGCACAGCAGCGCTCGGCCTGCTTCAGAAGCTCATCGATATCAGGAGTGAAGATCCGGAAGAAAAAGTGGCCCAGCGCACGCAGGAAATAGTCGACAAGCTCATTTCGCTTGACGTCGGCCCCAACGCTACGCGGCTGGCACCATGGATGAGTGCGGTAATTTCGGCCCTCGAGGATGCGCTAGCGGATGCCGATCTCATGCCGACCGTGGCGACGAGCGAGCGCGATGCCGGCGACTTCGATTTCGGGGCCGCTGCAGCAATCGCGGCGCGTGCGCAACCGACTGGTCCGCGCAATGCTGCCGCGCTTTCCCGAAATCTGGGTACGGCACTCCACGCTCGCTCTGCCGCGACGCTTGGAATAGTTGGCAGGCTGCAGCCGGCGCTGCGCGACGCCATCCCGTCGATCGTTCGGAATGCCAACGTCGCTCGCATGCCCGGCATGCGTGTGTTCGCCCTTCGCTCGCGAGCATCGTTGTTCGGACACAATGCGCCGCGAAAGCTCGTCGGCTTCGAAGGAAACATACCGGTCTTCGACGACTGGACGGCGGGGGACATCCGGAAAGCGGAGGACGAAACGAAGCTGCATCTCGATGCAAAGTACGAAGCCATCACCTCGGGGTCATGGGTGGTTGTCGATACGAGTGGCACGCGTCCGATTCCCGGACGCCTCGAACCCCAGGTCGCACGCTTCCCTTTACTGATCGCGAGAGTCTTGAAGGCCAACACCAATGAGTCGCGCTCCGCGTACGGAATCACCGGTTCATCGACCAGCGTCACCATTGCTGATCCATGGCTGTTGTTCCCCGAGGAAGGTCCGCCGCCGACGCTGGCGCTGCTCGCCCTGGTCAATGATCGATCCGAGGGTCCGTTCGAGATCATTCGCCGCACGAGCGTGCTTGTGGAAAGTGAGTTGCTCGAGCTCGCCGAATCGCCAATCGAAACGCCACTTTGTAACGGAACTGGCGACAAGTCGATCGAGTTGTCTGATCTGCAGCCCGACCTCGTCCCCGGCCGATGGGTGATCGTCACCGGAGAGCGCACCGACGTGCCGGGGACGAGCGGCATCCCCGGCGCCGAGCTTCGCATGATTGCTGACGTTCGGCATGACGTTGCACGTATGGATGACAAAACGCTCGCGGGCGAGGTCATCCACACGTTCGTGGCGCTCGCATCAGAGCTCGCGTATTGCTACAAGCGC
>JBDTNA010000074.1:0-10609 GCA_039933985.1 Gemmatimonadales bacterium
GGGCTGCTCGCGATCACCAAGCCGTGGCCCTCAATGCTGCGAACCATCTGGGGCGACGACAAGCGCTACGTGGACACTTACTTCACAAAATGGAAAGGGAGACCCGATCTCTACTTTCCGGGGGACGGCGCCAAACGGGACGAAGACGGATATTTCTGGATACTCGGCCGCGTGGACGATGTCCTGAACGTCGCCGGACACCGTATCGGTACGATGGAGGTCGAATCCGCCCTCGTGTCGCATCCTGCAGTCGCTGAGGCAGCAGTCGTTGGTCGTTCGGACTCGCTGAAGGGTCAGGCACTGGCCGCCTTCGTAACGGTTCGGGACGGGAAGACGCAGAGTCCCGAGCTTCGCGAAGAGCTGCGACAACATGTCGCGACGAAAATAGGCGCTCTTGCCCGCCCCGACGACATCATTTTCTCGGCCGACCTGCCAAAAACTCGCTCGGGAAAAATCATGCGCCGCCTGCTCCGCGACGTCGCTGAAGGAAGGGTGCTTGGTGACACCACAACGCTTGCCGATCCCGCAGTCGTCGCCAGCCTGAAAGAGCAATACGAGGCGAACGAAGAGGCCTGATCCAGAGACGTCTGACCATGGTATGAACCCTGCCTTAGATTACCAACGCAGGTATCAAACAACCCGGAAGGTCACATGCTAGGTGGTCTGTTCCCCGAGTCTATCTTCGGCCGCAAGCTGAATCCGAATGCTGAACGCCGTCTCCGCCTTTCACAGGCGAGAGCCGAAGAGACGATCATTCGTGCTCACGTGGACAATGCGCTGATGTTCGTTGACACGCTCGCCGAAGATCTTTCATTCGACCGGGCGATTGACACTTACATCCGGGTGATGGGAATTCCGGAGCCACTCGCTTCGACTGTCGCAACGCGCGCTCTCGTCAGCCTCGGCCGCGATCTTGTGCCGTTCCGTCGCCGTGCCCGTGAAGAGGGCCAGGAAGATGAGGATGTGAAGCCGCGTCTCCGACTCGATGATGCTGCTGCTCGTCAAAGGAGCATCAAGAGGGCTTAGCGCTGAACTACGGTTAGCCACCGAGCGTCTTTTAACGGGGAGTCGCCACTTTCTGCGGCTGACCACGGAATGCCGCCTGGAGAGTATTCCCCAGCGCACCGCCGACGTTTGACCCCCAGCAGTACGCATTTCCGTCGCTGCCGACCGCGCAGCTGTGCCTCGAGCCCGTCGAGATCGACGTAAACGTCACGCCGGCCGCGCGCTCGCCCTGTACCACCTGAACGGCCGTCGTTCCAACGCCGTTGCTGCCGCTGAATTGACCGCGGCCCAGCTGAAGGTCGGAATCATCACCCCAGCAGAAGACAGCGCCTGCAGCCGTAAGGCCGCAGGTGTGACCGCGACCGGCCTTGTTGAAGTTCACTAGCGCTGGCGGTGCCAACGTTCGCGTTCCGGTGCTCGCACTTATGCGAGTGAACGCCGGCGCACCGGCGACTGCTCCGGGGACAGGCACTGGTCCGCTCACTCCGCCGTTGCCGAGTTGGGCCGATGCGTTGTCACCCCAGCACATGGCGGAGCCCGCAGTGGTGATGCCGCAGGTGTGGTCCCCGCCTGCGGATATGAATGCCCATGTGAAACCGCCGGCAACCCCAACCGGTGTGTCGCTAAAGCCGCCAGTGCTGCCATCGCCGAGCTGGCCGAATTCATTGCTGCCCCAGCAGAAGCCGGCTCCTGCTGCCGTTACGCCACACGAGTGCCGGAATCCAGCGCTGATGCTGGCGAATACAGCCGGGCCGCCTCCACCCGAAACAGGAATCGGAGTAGTGCTGCTGACCGTGCGGTTGTCACCAAGCTGTCCGAACGTATCATCGCCCCAGCAGTAGGCAGTGCCTCCAGTGGCAAGCGCGCAAGTATGATTGCCCCCAACGGATATTGAAGTGAAGGCAAGGGCAGTCGTGACGAGCGTCGCCGCGCCTCTGTCAGCCGTGTTACCGTTTCCAATCTGGCCGTTCTTTCCAAGGCCCCAGCAGTATGCGCGTCCGGTGGTGCTGATCGCGCAGCCTGTCGAGTCACCCGAAGAAATGGAACTGAAATCGATCTCTCGAGAGATCGCCAGTGGAACGAGGCTGCAAGGGATAGCGGTTGTTATGAGAGAATCGTTGACGACAGTTCCTGCGTCTGTGCCCTTGAAGCAGGTTGAGTCTGACACGGCACCGAGTTGCCCGTGGCCATTGAAGCCCCAGCAGAAAGCGCGACCGAGCGTTATCAGCCCGCATCCTGTCGCGTCTCCCACGTCGAGTGTGGAAACTGTGCTCGCTGCGCCTGGAAGGAATACTCTGGAGAGAATCAGGAGGTTCGAATTCCCGCTTGCCCCCTCGCCGGTCGCACTCAGTGAAACAGTGCCAGCGGTGGAGGTCGCAAACTTCGCTGTCGAGTCGCTCGTCTGAATGACAGTGACCGATGGATTGGACGCTCCGAAAGTAAACTTGACGTTCTGAACCTGCGCACCGCTCGGGTCGAACGCACGAGCCGTGATGAACGCCGTGTCACCGGCAATCACTGTATCGGACGCGGGAGTCAGTGCTACGCGAGAAACGCTCGCGATCACGGTAACGTTGGCGCTCGCGCTTTCGCCGCAGGCTGTCGCGGTGATTTTAGCCGTTCCGGCCTTGAGCGCATGCACGATGCCGAGAGTATCCACTGTGGCGACGGTCGGGTCCGACGACTTGAACTCGATGGCGACATCATTGCGCGCAGTTCCAAGCCTGCTCGTCGCGACGGCTGCCAATCGCACGGTGTCAGATGGAAGCGCCGGGGAGTGAACGAGGACTGTCGTCGCCGACGGAGCAAGGAACACGTCGCGAACAGGGTTCGTCACATCACAAACGAATCCAGGCCCTGTAATAGTGTCCTCATCACAGGCTGAAAGTCCCAAGCCGACAGCAATGATGGCTGAGACCAGCCATGTCCGATTGTTCATTTATTTCTCCGGCCGTATCCGACGCTCAACTGGTCTATCACTGTTGAGGCAGGCCCCAACAAACAGGCGTCGCCCGGCCAACATAGGCCCAGCCGCTAAGACCGTCAACAAAAGAAGTTAGGCGAACTCCCCTTTCCTGCTCTTCTCCCTATAGTCGGCGAATGTCACAAAAAAGATGATCGTCACGATTATCGCCGAAATCACGCACCATTGGCAGATCGCGTGGATCTTGAAGAGCTCGAGATAAGTCAGCCAGGCCGAGAAGAGAACACCTGTAGTCGCCACGGCGAGCAGCAGCGCGGAGACTGTCTTCGATTCAGCGAACTGCTCCCGGATGCTGACCATGGCCAGCACGAACATCCCGATATAGAAGCCGACGCCCCAGCCGGCCACGGGAAGTCCCAGGAATTTCGCCCACCTGCTTGTATTTACGGTCTCGCACGACCCGACGGCGCAGGAGAGCGCCCCGATCATCCCGAGCTTGTAAAGGAGCAGATAAAGCGCGACGAAGATCCCGGCGAGCGCGAGCGTCGCCACGATCATTCGCTTCGTCACGTCTTCGTCACTTCTTCGTCGCCGAGTCTACGATTGCTTTGAGGGCGTCATAGCCGAGTGCGCCGACGTATTTCTTCGTTCCGACGATGAAGGTCGGCGTGGTGTTGATCCGCCGCGCCTCGCCGTCGGCAACATTGGCCATGATACGGCCTTCGTGTTTGCGGGCGTTGTAGCAGGTCAGCCACACGTCCTTGTTCAAGCCGAGGTCTTCCGCGTACTTCTCGAAGAACGGCTTCGGGTTGTCGGTCGCAACGGTGTTCCACTGATCCTGGGTTGCGAACAGCTTGTCGTGCATCTCCCAGAATTTGCCCTGGTCGCTGGCGCATGCCGCCGCGTTGTGTGCGGGAATCGTGTTCTTGTGCATAGTGAGCGGGAAATCGAAGAACGTGAACTTTGCGAGTCCCGTCTCGATTAGCCGCTTTCTCACGTCGGGCTCGGACACGACCGCGAAATATCCGCATCCGGGACACTCGAAATCCCCGAACTCGATTATTTCCACCGGGGCATCGGCCTTGCCCATGGTATATCCCTGCGCGGGCCCTGAGGCGAGCGCGGGGCCAGGTGCGATCTCCGTTCCGACCGCTCCAGCAGGTTTGCGGAGGAGTGTATAGCCGAGTATGCTTGCGCCCAGAACGGCGATAGCGGCCAGAATGTAGTAAAACCCGGTTGGCCGGGTTGATGCGTTGCGGACGACGTTACGCTTCTTGTTCTTGTTGCCTGCCATTGCGCCAGCCGTTGAAGAAGTTCATGCGTCAGTACGACGCGTTGTGAAAATGAAAAGCTAGAGGAGAGGAAGCGTTATGCAAGCTGATGTTCTTCGCGTTCCGATCGGCCCGGGCGCGATGCACGTCGAACGGTTCGGACACGGCGGAACCGCCGTAATCCTTATACACGGTTTCGGGACCTCGAGTTTTCTCTGGCGGAATGTCGCGCCGGCGATCACCGAGGCCGGTCATACCGCGTATGCTGTGGACCTGTTCGGCCACGGAGAGTCGGATCGTCCGATCGATTCCGATTTCGGTATTACGGCACAGGCCGAATACCTCGACGCGGCAATGACCGCATTGCGGGTCGCGCGGGGAATCATTGTCGGCGTGGACATCGGCGGCGATATCGCGCTTCGGCTCGCCGCGACGCGGCCAGAGCGCGTCGAGAAACTGGTTCTGATAAACACGCCCGCATTCGAAGAGCTTCCGGCCCGTGACATTCGAGAGATGCAGCGCAGCACGGCCAAGTTCGCGTTTCGAACGACGCGAGGAGTACTCGGCGCCGCACCGCTGATTGAAGGGGTTCTCAAGGGAAGCGTCGCCGATCCCGACAATCACATGCCGGTGAAGCTGATCGCTCGCTATCTCGCGCCATTTGTCGGAAAGGACGGTGTGAACCACCTGCTGACTCTGGCAAGCTCGATCACCGCCGAGGACATGGAAGACGTGGATCTCAAGACGATTCACGTGCCGGCCCTTGTTCTCTGGGGAGAGAAGGATCAGTGGCTCGATTCGAAGGCCGCCGACAGGCTGGTGAATGCGCTGCCGGACGGCAGGCTGGTGCGGGTTCCAGGCGTCGGACGATTGCTTCCCGAGGAGAACCCCGAACGCCTCAACGAGCTGCTTCTCGATTTCATGCGAAGACGCGCCGTTGCCTGAACGACTGCAAAATCGGGCACTTTTTGATTAGATTTCGTGTATCAAAATCAACCTTTTACCCGGATTAATGAACAAACCGAAGCCTAAATACACGAGAAGCGCCGCGCCGGTTGCCACTCCTTTCGAGGAAGCGCGCGACGAGATGTTTCAGCACATCATGAAGAGTGGAGTCATCGGATCGCAGTCCGACGACCAGAAAGAGTGGTTCGACGGAGCGATGAGCTATCTCGCGGAGCGGTATCACGAGCTCAGCCCCAAGCAGATCAGTGAGCTTCGCGTACTCGGCGAAAGATTCTCACAGCCCGCGAAAGTCAAAGCAGCAGTTTAATCCCCAGCGGCAATTTGCGGAGCGAGTAGCTAGCGTCGCTCCGCAGCCGCCCGGCGGATGATTATTCCGATCCGCCCTCCGCCGCCAAGTCCCGCCTCGATGGATGTTCCGAGTCCGTGTTTGGCCGGACCGTCGACTCCAAGCAAAATGAGCAGGTAGACGCGATTCTTTCGGTTGTCGTCGAAACGCGCGCTCAGTCCGCCACCGGCGTACGGCGCCCACTTGAACTGCCGGAACGGGTCGAGGTGGAAGCGGTTCACAAAGTCGAGTCGTCCGCTTATCCCATCGCGGCTGGCACCCACGCCGGCATCGAGTCCTGATCGGAGGTACGTGCCTGTCTTGACGGTGAATCCGATGCCGGCGTGAGATGCAGTTACCTTCGAGACAATGATGTCTGCTCGGCCTTCGACGGCGACCTTCGGCGCAGGATCTCTTTCCGGTCGTTGAGCCGTCGCTGCGTTCGGAAGCAGAACAACATTAACCACCGAGGCCACCGAGAAAAACCATTTTTTTTTGGAACTGCGAAAAAGCAAACCGCAGGCGTTGCTCAAAAGGTTTTTCCAAACTTTTGGCTTTGCCTCGGTGGCCTCGGTGTTCTCGGTGGTTAATTGCTTTGGTGTCACGCTATCAAGACGAAGCGCGAGCGGCGCGGCGAGCCCTTTCCAGGGCGACCGTATAATCCACGATCGACACGGCAGAAAGCGCCCCGATGACGAGGATGAGAGGCTGAATCGCAACGGGCCAGATCAGCACCACGAACAGCAGCATGAGCTGAAAAGCCGTCACCGTCTTGCCGAGTATGCGAGCCTGAAAAGCTGACGCGGACAATCCCGGAATGAATCGTGCCACTACGAACCCGACCGCCGTGGCGATGTCGCGGGAGAGAAAGATGAAATACTGGCCTGATGTGATCCTTCCTTCGACCAGATACGACGATATCGCCGCAAGGACGAATACTCTGTCCGCAAACGGGTCGATCAGGGCGCCTGCAACAGTCGAGCTGTTCCCGCGTCGCGCTGCCCATCCGTCGAGAAAGTCGGTCGCGGCTGCCGAAAGGATGAGCACGATGCGCTGCCATGTTCCTTCGATCGGAACAAATGCGAGCGCGAGCAGGAGGCGGGATAGTGAGATGTTGTTGGGAAGTGTGAAGATCTTGCCGCGCTCCATCTGCCAAACCTAGATGTGGTGTGCGATGCTTGCCAGCGTGTCGGGTGAACTCTAGGTTCCGGCCGTGTCAGCAGCCTTGAGCCAGTATCATCTTCTGCCCGCGCTTTACGTCGCGGCCGCCGCGGTGATGCTGATGTGGGACGTCGTTGTCGCCGGCCGCGTGTCGCAGCTGCGCCGCGTTCCTCGAACATTCGCTGCGCTCACCGCGTTCGGCGGACTGCTGATAGTTCCCGCACTCCTCGTTGCGTACGCGTCTGCATCGCTTCTTTACGGCAGAGCGATCCAGCCGGTTGCGTGGCTCTGGCCGGTGACGACGGTCCTCTTCGCAATTCAGGCGACATACGCGCTCAGCAGACGTCTCGTGACGCCGCTCTTCGGCGTTCCGATCTTCGTCTACGATCTGATCGTCGCGATCGTCGCTGTATCCCGCTACGCAAACGGCCACGGATTCACGCCGCCGGATTTCGGCTTTGCGCTATCTGCCGCTCAGGCAAGCGCGCTTGGACTTTTCTTCGGCGCACCGGCCTTGTGGGGCCCACAGTACCTGATGGTTCCGCTGATGTCGCCGGCAATGCCCGCACGCTGGCGCTTCAGTCGCCTGATTCGCATGGGTGTAGCGGGTGCTGCCGCGGCCCTTGCCGCTCTCATTCTCGTCGAGATGCCAAACGCATTCGAGACCAGCAAGAGCTACACGCGATACGCAAAGGAACAGCTTCAGGAACATCCCGACGGTGATTTCGACATCGGCCTCAAGATCTTTCCGGATCTTCACGGTCCGCCGCCGCCACTGGCACTCGAGAGAGACGCAGGGCTCGCTGACTCGCTGGACGTCGATGCCGTCTCGATGGTGATCGCCCCCGAAGGCGCGCGTCTCGCTGCACTCGATTCCATCGCGCGCACAGTAGACGACCGACGCGCCGACAGCACGCTCATCATCATCGCGCTCGGCTATCCCAAGGGAGCGGCGCAAAAGTTCCGCGAGTCACCGTCCGAATACACAAAGAACAGGATTGCCGATATCGACAGGATCGCGCGGCGCCTGAGGCCTGATATTCTCATTCCGGCAGTCGATCCTTACGGCGACGGCGCTCTCGCGATTGGTACGCAGGAGCCGGAATACTGGATCGATTACCTGACGAGAGCCGCGCGGATTGCGCACTACGTAAACCGGCGCATCCGCATCGGCGTCGCCGCATCGAGCTATGGCAAGCGCGACAGCACGCTCTACTTCTGGGCTGCAAATCGGAACTCACCGGTTGATGTAGTTGGATTCTCGATGATGCCCGGGTTCGACGGTGCGACGTCACTCGACACTCACATGCGAATCGCGCAGCGCTGGATGCGGGCGCAGGGTGCGCGGCCGAAGCCGCATTGGGTCTTTTCAGCGGGTGGTTACCCCGTCACACACGGCGAAGCGAGCCAGGAGCTGGCTCTGTGGGGCGTGATGTCGTGGGCAACCACACAGACGCCGATCAAGGGATTGATCGTCACGGAGGCAGGGGACTACGATGTGTTGCGAGGGCTGAGGGCTGCGAGTGGGCGGTATCGGCCTTCGGTGTCGGCGATTATCCGCGCCGAGAAGGGATTGAGGGAGACGGCAACTCCGCCGTAGTTCTTGATAAGATCAAACAACCAAAGATCAAACCCAAAAGAATACCGCTTGTCACGATATGGAGCGGATGAAACGGATACAGAGCGGATAAAAGCAACACCCCTGACTTTTGGAAAAACAAAAACAAAAGGGTCGTGATTCAGATCCGCTCTATATCCGTTTCATCCGCTCCATATCGTTACAAGCAGTGTTCTTCCAGGTTTTGATCTTAGACGACCTTACCAACGCCGCGCACAACTCCCTCAACGCGGCGATTTTCATCAAAGAAAGTCCGCGCCGTCTCGAGAATATCTTCGCGCGTAACCGCCTCGATCCGCGAATCGTGCTCGGCTAACTCACGCAGGCCCGATCCGAACATCCACGCATCGAGCATATCACCGAGTATGGCGGCACCACTCTCCTGCCGAATAGCATGGGAGCCAATGGTATACGTCTTCGCTCGCGCCAGCTCATCGTCGGTCACCAGCTCATCGCGCAGCCGCGCAAACTCCTTCAGTAGACCTGCGCGCGCGATTTCTTCCTTTTCGGGCGACGTCGCGATGTACGCGAGGAACATCCCGGACAGCTGATGCTCGCTCGTGTACGCGTGAACTGTGTACGCGAGTGACTGGCGGTCCCGCAGCTCATCGAAGAACCGGCCGCCCAGGCCGCTGGCAATTGTCGCAGTCAGTTGAGTCGCGAAGCGACGATCATCAAGCCGCGAAGGCCCGGGAAACGCGAGAGCAAGCGCTGTCTGCGCTTTCTCACGCGGCTCAACGACGATCTTCTCCGATTTCGGCCAGGGCGGATTTTCAAGAGGCCGCGGCTGCGACGGCTTCAGTACACCGAGCTCCCTCGCGAGAATTCCTGCGACGTCCTCCGGCACCACGTCGCCAACAACTCCGATCACCAGCGAAGATCCGAGCAGTCTCCCGCGAAACCACTGCCTTACGTCCTCGACCGTGAGCCGCTTGAGCGACTCTTCGGTTCCCAGTGGCGACAGGGAATAAGGATGGGGAGCGTATGCGCCCGACATCACAAGCCGCATTGGATAGCGGAACATGTCGTCGCGAAGCGCTTCCAGATCGGCGATCGCAACCGAGCGCTCCGTCTCGAGCGCGTCTTCCGGTATCACGGCATGGTAGACCACATCCGCGAGCAGGTCGACTGCTGCTTCGAGGTGCTGAATCGGAACCGATATCGACCATCCGAAGCCCTCTGCTCCAACACTGGTCCCGATACTTCCACCCAGCATTTCCGAATCTTCGGCAATCTGTGCCGCGGTGCGCGTCGCAGTTCCTTTCAGCGAAGCCCGCATCGCGAGCGTCGTGATGCCGGCCTGATCGAACGCCTCGTCGCGAACACCGCCGATCGCATGAATTCCAACATGTGCGATCGCTGATCCAGGCTTCGGTCGAACGAGGATCGGCATTCCCGACGCTGACCTGAATACATGAACGCCGGCCTCTTCCCGTTCCATCCTGGCGGGAGCAACATCTGCCTGCGCTCGAGGCGTGTCGTGCGGCGGCAGCGGCTCGAGCGCGTCGGGAATCGAGGCTTCGAGCAAGCCGACCATTTCTTCCGGCGTCGACGCGAGCGCTGGAGTTCCTGAAGGGCGGTAGGTCACGATTCCCGCGCGAGCCGGCGTGAGATAACGACAAACCACTTCGTGAATCTCTTCGGCGGTGACGGACATGAATCGCGCGAAGTATTCATCGCCCATTTGCCAGTCGCCCAGCGATTCCCATTCAGCGAGATAGTTGGCCTGACCTTCCATCGATTCGAAGCGGCGAACCCAGCGCGCTTCGAAAATCCGGCGAACGCGCTCGAGCTCTGCCGGATCGATCGGCTCCTCTCGAAGAGTGCGTATCTGGTCCCAGATCGCGCGAGCCGCATCCACCGCGTGATCAGGCCGGGTCTCTGCCTGAACGACGAACACTCCGAGCTCTGTCGGAGTGTAGTTGTATGCGCTTACCGACGACGCGAGCTGGCGCTCGCGAAGAGCACGGTAAAGGCGCGAGGCGCGACCGGCTGCAAGAATGTGCGCGGCAACATCGAGCACGGGTGTGTCCTCGTGCATCGTGTGCGACGTGCGCCAGCCGATCACCACCTGCGACTGGGATATGTCACCCTTCAGCTCACGATAGCGAAGGTCGTCGTGATGCGGCTCTGTGGGCCCGCGATCGCGCTCGGCAACAGCGTCCGGAAGGTCTCCGTATAGCTCGGTGACACGCTGCATGACTTCGTCTTCGTCGACGTCACCGACGATCGACAGGATCGTGTTGGACGGGCGATAGAAATTGCGGTAGAACTTCAGCATCGCGTCGCGGTCGAGCGCGAGGAGTCCGGCCTCATGCCCGATTCGCCAGCGGCGCATG
>JBDTNA010000075.1:0-10558 GCA_039933985.1 Gemmatimonadales bacterium
CGATCGTGAAAAACAGGATCAGGATGTAGATCGGTATGAACGCCATGTAGAAGTAGCAGCTCGCCGCGAGCAGCCACGCCCAGCGCCAGCGGTGAGGCAGGGCGAAGTAGATCGCCGCCACCACCGGAAAGAAAATCAGGAAGGTGAATGAATTAAAAAGCACGATTTGAGGGCGTACCCGGCCCTGAACGCAGGCCGAGCCTATCAGATAAGTATCGGGAGTCGCAAATTACGCCCAATGACCGTGAATCTCCACACCGTTCCCGCAGCGGAGAAACGCCGAGCCCTGATCTGTGGAGTGTCAGGTCAAGACGGAGCGTATTTGTCCCGCCTTCTGCTGTCGAAAGGGTACGAAGTGTTCGGAACCTCGCGCGATGCGCAGGTGTCGCACTTCAGTAAGCTCGAAAGGCTCGGGGTTCGCGACAACGTGCAGCTCGAGTCGATGGCCGTCACCGATTTTCGGAGTGTGCTTCAGGCGATCAGAAAGACCACACCCGACGAGATTTACAATCTCGCGGGACAAAGCTCGGTCGGACTTTCCTTTCAGCAGCCCGTCGAGACTCTCGAAAGCATCGCGCAGGGAACGCTCAATCTTCTCGAGGCGATTCGCTTCGTCGAACGGCCGATCAGATTCTACAACGCCGGCTCGAGTGAGTGCTTCGGGGATACGGGAGGCAAGGCGGCGAATGAAACCACGCCATTCAAGCCGCGCAGTCCGTACGCAGTCGCAAAAGCCGCCGCTTTCTGGGAGGTCGCGAACTATCGCGAGGCGTACGGCATCTATGCATGTTCGGGAATTCTCTACAATCACGAGTCCCCGTTGCGGCCCGAGCGTTTCGTCACGCGAAAAGTCGTCGCAGCTGCATGCCGCATCGCTGCGGGCAGCGGCGAGACTCTTCACCTGGGCAACGTCGAAGTCGCGCGCGATTGGGGATGGGCGCCCGAATACGTCGAGGCGATGTGGCTGATGTTGCAGCAGGAGCAGCCGGACGACTTCGTGATCGCGACCGGTGAGGTAAACTCGCTCGGCTCATTCGTCGAGACCGCGTTCAAGGAAGTGGAGCTCGACTGGAAAGATCACGTGAAGCTCGATCCCGCATTTCTTCGACCGACCGATCTCGCCGGCGGACTCGGAGATCCATCGCATGCCGAGAAGAAGCTCGGCTGGAAGGCGCGCTACAGGATGCGCGACGTAGTGCGCATGATGATCGAGGGAGAGAGAGTTCAGATATCGGGAGGAACGCTGTAGAACTCCGGACTGCGGACTAGATCAAAAGCTTTGACACACCGAATACACCGAATTGCACCGAGTACACCGAAAACTACAAAGCCTGTCGCGTTGCCTCCACTATCGTCTAGGCTTTTCTGTTTTTGTAACAAAAAATGGAATAACTCTTTATGATAGCGCGGGCCGCTCACACTACAATAATCACCAGGCAGTTTTCGGTGTATTCGGTGCAGTTCAGTGTATTCGGTGTGTCAAAGCTTTTGATCTAGTCCGCAGTCACCGCCGACTGGAATCAGAGCCGGATGCCTTGTCCCTCGGCAATCTCTCCGAGGCGGGAATCTTCCAGTTCGCGATGTCGAGCCACCACGAATTCGGCCGCATCGGCGTTGTCCTCAACCGCCGATGAATCGCGAGAACCAGCCTCGGCTCGTATAGCCACACCGCTGGAGCGTCGTCAACAATCACCTGATTCGCGAGCTTGAAGTAATGCTTCGAAGCATCCGTCGTGGAGGCTGCCAACGCGCTGTCCACGAGTGCATCGAACCTCGCGCTATTGTAGCCGCTGTAGTTGAGCCCTCCTTTCGCCGATGCCGAAGTGGTCCACACTTCCTTGATCGAGCTCGGACTCGACGTGAGTGTCCATGAGCCGAGCTCGGCATCGAACGAGCGCGCCTTTTCACGCGCCGAAAACGCGCCGTAGTCCATCTCGTCGATCGTCATATTCACTCCCACCTGGCGCAGCTGCTCCTGAATCAGCTGCGCCATTGCCCTGCGGGAGCGGCTGGATGTCGGAACGATGGCCCTGAATTTCAATGGGATCCCATTCTTCGATCGAGTAGCGCCGGCGGTCGGCCTCTTCCATCCAAGTGAATCCAGCAGCCGCTCGGCCCCCGCGCGATCGAACGGTATCTGCGCAAGAGACGTGTCGGTCGTTGGATAGGCGCGAACCGTCGGGCCGATGCTCACGAATGCCAGCGTGTCGAAAACGTTTTGCACCATAGCTCCGCGGTCGAGCGACATGGTGATTGCCCTTCTCACGTCGCGGGAGCCGAAAATCCTGTGCGGAACACGCGGATTCGACGGATCGTGAAGATTGAACGACATGAACGCGTATGCCATCGCCGGAAGAGATATGAGATTGAACTGGTTTCCGCGGGCGAGCTCCGGAATTGTTTCGCGGCGGATATTGGCGAAGACATCCGCCTCTCCGCCCAGCAATCGTGTGAGCGCCGTCTCGTACTCTGGAGTGACAATCCAGATGATCCGTCGCGGACCTCGTCCGCCCCGATAGTGATTGTCAACGGCCACCAGATCGAAGAACGAGCCCCTCTTCCACGAGCCGTAGCGGAACGGTCCGCTTCCCACTGGCGTGTGCGACGCCGTAAACGAGCGCAGTGAATCGCGTGGAACGGCGCGAAGGATGTGCTCGGGCAGAATCAGCATCTGCGCCGCTGCGTCGTAGAACTGGCGAGGCGTTCGGCGCGCAAACCAGAAGACGGCGGTAGCCGAATCGGGAGCGGTAACCGAGTCGATGTCGGCGAGCCCCTCGCTGGTGAGCGATCCGATGGTGCTGTCCTTGTAGATGCCGAAGCTGAACACGACGTCGCGCGCGGTCACGCGAACGCTGTCGTGCCACCGTGCCCCTGGATCGATCGAGAATGATATCGAGCTGGAATCGCGCGACCATCTCCAGCCTGATGCGAGCTCCTTCACGAATCCCGAATCGCCGAGGGTGTTCATGGAAGGTCCCGGATCGGCGAGATATTCGTAGATGAGCTCGGTTGCCTGTCGCCCTTCGAGACCGACCACCAGCGGCGGAAAGAGCGCGTCGGGCTCTGCATTCGCTGCGATCACGACGGTTCCTGCAGGCGCGGCGCTTTCATCGCCAACGGACGGTTCGCGGCATCCGGTCAACACGAATGCGGCTGACACAAGCATCAGGCGCCATTTGGGCATTATGCTGGCATCACAGGTGAAGGATTTGCGAAGCACTGTTAGGTTGTTCTGGTAATTGGACGACAATTTAACGCTGGCCCGCACGCCCAGTCATCGGATTGTTCCCTGACCGCAAGAAAAGACAGAGTAATTCCGGAAGAAGCGCTCAATCGATCGCGGATTGACCGAACGCTTAAAGACCGACGCGCGCCATTCGTCATCGGCGCGCTGACGACTGCGCTTGTCGCGTGGATGTGGAGCTCGAACGGATTCGCGCCGCGCGTCTCTGATGAGCGGGCGTATCTACTCCAGGCGGAAATCTTTGCAAATGGAAAATGGTCGCTGCCGGCGCGGCCGATGCCCGAATTCTTCGAGCAGGAGCACATTTTCGTAACTCCGTTTGTCGCGGGGAAGTATCCTCCCGGCCACAGTATACTGCTTGTGCCCGGCATCTGGATTCACTGGCCTCCGCTAGTCCCGCTGATTCTCGCCAGCTTCGCCGGCGGATTGATGTTTGTGCTTTGCCGCGAGCTTTCGAACGGTAGCGTCGCACTTCTCGCGTGGTCCCTGTGGATCACGATGACCCCCAACCTCGGCGCACTCGCGAGTTATTTCTCCGAAACGACCACTCTCGTTCTGTGGCTTCTCGGATGGCTCGCCCTGTTAAAGCGACATCGCGATGGAAGCGGACGGTGGGTGATTGTCGCGATGGTCTGCGCCGCTTGGATGATGATTACGCGCCCGCTTACCGGAATCGCGTACGGAATCCCCACAGGCCTGACGCTGCTCCACATCGAATATCAGCGGCGCGAATGGAGACCGCTGCTCATGGGAGCATTGCTTGTAGCAGTCGTCGCCGCGATCGTGCCAGTGTGGAGCATGCAGACGCTTGGGAGTTGGACGCCGACTCCATACCAGCAGTGGTCGCGCGTGTACACACCTTACGACAAGCTGGGATTCGGGCTCGATTCCTCGCCACCACTGCGAGCATTTCCCCCGGACCTCGCCAACGATTACGCGAGGTTCCGCGAGCTACACAGGAATCATACCGCCGATCCACTTCCGTCTGTGCTGAGAGACAGAATCTTTTGGATCGTCGAAGGAGTTTGGCCGAATCGTCGGTTGATACTCCTCCTGCCTTTCGTCATCGGACTCGCTTCGCTGTCGCTGGAGACGCTACTCGGACCCATCGGCGTGCTCGCACTTATCGGTGCATATCTCGTTTTTCCGCACCCGCGTTACATGCTGCTTTACTACGCGGAGATTTTTCCCGTGCTCGCGTTTGTCGCAGCAATCGGAATTCAACGTATCATCGACGTGTTGTCGAGAAAAATCGCGAAGCGCCCCAGCATCGTGTCACCGATCACGGCAACGGTTGCGTTCCTCGTACTGCTCGCAAGCCCGCGGCTGGTGAAAAGTTTTCGCGAGCAGGAAAGTTGGAAACCCGATCCTATACGTGAGCTGATCGCGGCGATTCCTACTCCGCGCAACATCGTGTTCGTGCGCTATCCCATGGCGACCGAATCGCCTTTCCTTACCGTGGCCAACGGCCCGTTTCTCGAGCGTGAGCGAAACGTCGTCGTGTTCGACAGGGGACCCGCGGAAAACAAACAGCTCGCCGCGCTGTTTCCCAATCGCAAAACGTATCTGCTCACGGTCGAGGATTATGGAAAAGCGAGACTGACTGACTACGCAGACCAGCTCCCGCGACTCAAGTAAGAAAATCTGGTGAGACCAGAGAGACCGGTGAGGAATCAGGGCTTGAACACCTCGTCGATCCACGTCGCATGCCGCCGTACAAATCCCGAACGAAAATGATTGTCGTCCCGATAGATCGGCTCGCCTTCAGGAGTTGAGGCGGGACAAATCTCGGGACCGCAAAGCAATGGCCCCGGGTCGATGATCGTTACACCGGTGTTCGCCGCAATCTTTCGCAGGCGGTCCGAGGTCCACCGCGTCATCTTCAGAAAAGTAACCGTTGTCGTGTAGGGCACCGGCTCATTCGAATTGAATCCGGCCAGCCGCCGAGGAAGCGAGCCGACATACGATTCGGCGAATGGATTCGATAGCATGATGTAGACGCGTTTGCCTGACTTGACCAGCGAATCCATCTGAATTTCAAATAGTCGGAAAGCCTTTTCGGTTTTCGGATCATCGGTGAGCAGGAATGCCGCGAAGCCTCCCTTCCCACCCGGATATAGCTGAACGTCCTTTACGAAGATCTCCCAGAATCCGGTGATCACAACCGTCCTGACTTCCGGTCTCAACATGTATCCGAAGACGTCGCTGTTGAACCGGTCGCACGTCCATGCCTGTCCGTTCCAGTTCCGCCCGGGATTATTTGTCTCCGGCAGCACGGGACATCCGGGGTATCGCATCATGAGAACCTTGGGTCCGCGTCCCGCCCAACCCTTCGCGAGCTCTTCCACTCGGGGCCAGTACTGTTCGATATGAGAGTCGCCGTACATCACTACAGTTCGCGACTCATCGCCGGGCATCACGAAAATAGGGGGCCCGTTCGGTGCAAGGATCTGCGGCCCCTGCGGGAGCTCATCAGCCGGGCCCCATCGTCGCCTCGACTCTGCCGCGGGCGGCTCGAGCCTGGGTCCGACGATTCCCTCGTAAGTGACAATCCCGAGAGTCGTGGTCGCAACCAGTCCCGGGAGCAGCAGAACTGCGCTGCGTCGCTTTCGTTTGCCGAACCGGATCGGTTTTTCGATATAGAGGTATGTCGCCGTTGCGAGCGCCAGCGATATCGGGATCACAGCGTAAGTGAACAGTTTCGGCACTGCATTCTCGAACACGAGCTTCCCCATGACGATCAAAGGCCAATGCCACAGGTACAGGGGATAGCTGATCAGGCCCAGCCCGACCATAAGAGGATGGCTGAGTATCAAACGGTTGACCAGCCCGGTGGGTCCTGAAGCAAGAAGCAGGATCGTTCCGACAATCGGAATCACTCCTTGCCAGCTGGGCCAGAGATCTCCGGGATGCGCGATTGCCAGGGTCACGCCGATAAGTAGAACCCCGGCCACCGACATAGCATCAAGAATCCGTGGACTCAGCCCGCGCCATTTGCGCGCAAGCCAGTCATCACCGCTTTCGATGTGATACCAGAGCGAGCCCGCAAGAATTTCCCAGAATCGGCTGAGCGGAAGGTAGAATGCCGCCGGGCCTCCCGAGTGACGCACCTGCCACATGTTGACAATGAACGAGATCTCGACAATTGCGATGAGCGTCCAGCGGACATTCCGTTTTGTCTTCCAGACAAGCAGAAGCGTCACCGGCCATAGGATGTAGAATTGCTCCTCCACAGCGAGCGACCAGAGATGGAGCAGCGGCTTGTCCGGTGAGTCGAAGTATCCGAGCCCAGTCCAGAGAATGAAATTGGCCGAAAATGTCGAGCCGCCGAAGACGTGTCCACCAAGGATCTTGAACTCGCGCGCAAACATGAAAAGCCAGCCGAGCATCCATGTGGCGGCGAGGATGACGAGAAGGGCGGGAATGATCCGGTTGATTCGCCGGACGTAGAAATCCTTCAGCGAAAACGTGCCCTTCTCGAGCCCGCGGAGAATGATTCCCGAGATCAGGTATCCCGACAGGACGAAGAAAATGTCCACGCCGATGAATCCACCGTGCATTCCCGCAACACGGAGGTGAAACAGAACGACGACAGCGACGGCGAGAGCTCGAATCCCGTCGATGTCGGGCCGGTATCGGTCCGTAGTCATGACTCGGGCTTGATCAGGATTACTGGCAGCGAGTCGCGCGCGCTGTCGATCACCTCGTTCACGCGCCGCACGATCGCAGACGACTGAAAGAATCTTTCCCAGATTTCATTTACACCGGCGCGCAGAAGCGCCGTTGCCTCCTCGTCCATCTCGAGCGCTTCCCTGACTGCGGGAACGAACCCGTCGGCAGTGCGAAACTCGATGCAGTTAACACCGCTGACGAATGGCAGCGGGTCGAACCATTTCGCGTTTTCGATGATCGGTATGCACCCTCGGCTCATCGCTTCAGGAAGGTTGTGACAGTTGGGCGATGCAATGCCGGGCATCGCGAGAAAAAATGCGGAGCGCCCGAGAAGATCGAAGTACTCGTCGTACTTCAGGCCGGCCTTGTTTGAATCGACGATGAGGATCGGCTTGTCGATGTTCCGGAGCTTCTCCTTTTCCTCCCAGGTTTTGATCCACATCGTAACCGCATGGAACGAACTCTCGATCCGCGACTTAAGCGCGATTCGCGTCTCGACGGAGAACTTGTCCACGAGTCGCGCTTCGTCGTAGTCGCCGGGCTTGAAGTTGCCAGCGAAAAAAACCTTGATGTCACGCTCGGGCGAGCCCGCCTGCGAATCGCTGAGTGCGATTTTTTCCGGAGAATAAAGGGAGGGATGCATCATGTAAGGCAGCGCCAAGGACGACGCTCCCCAATCGGATGTGTAGTCTTCGACGGCCACCAGCCCGACTCGCTCCCCGCTATTATGCAACCGTTCTGCTGCGCTTTTGTCATCGGTCAGAATCAGCGACCCCTTCGGTGCGTTGCGCCGAAGTCGAAGCCACGGGCTTCTGAGAAGCGCGAACTCCTCACCCTGCGGCCCGTCGAGAAATTCCAGCGACGGAGAAAGCGTGATCGAATATCCGCTTCGGTAGTAGGAAGCGAGCAGAGGAATGTACTGGCGCTTCCAGTACTCTCCCTTGGTAAGCCTGGCGTGCAGGTGACCCGAAGCTCCGCGCGCGCGGGAATGACCAACACCGAGATACTGGCTTGCGGTTCGGCGGGTGACGCGGACGACGCGGCGCGCGGCGCGCACCATCTGCCGAAGCTCGAGTTTGAGGCCTATTCGGGCCTCCGGCCAAAGACGAGCCGACGAGCACGCTTTGAAACCCCCGATATGTAGTGTCGGCGCATGACTGCCGCGTGGTTCGTCTTGCGGACCACCGACTCCTTCATCGACGCAAGGTGGTACTCCCCCCGGATGCGAGCCGGCGGAGACTGCATGAATTGTCGCATCATCGCCTTTGCGCCTCCCTGAAAATGAACGGTCAGCGCACGGATGCGCCGACCGTCAAGCGCGGTAAACCAGGCAGCACCGTCGCTCATAGTGAGCTCTTTCCGTCCGTTGGTCATGCGAAAGGGCTCTGTACGATCTGCAAGCCGGGCGTCGCGGATCGACTGGTCGAAGATTGTTGCATCAACGATCTGGTTGAGCTGGTAATGAGAGGTGCGGCCAGTTTCGATGAACGTCGTCAGGGCGGACATGTCGCAGAGGCCGCCTTCCGCGCCTGTGGCGCGATGCCTCAGATAGATGAGGTAGAATCTGCTGAACAGCTCCGGATCGAGATACATGTCGAGCATGAAGCGGCAGAAATCCGAGAGCATCCTCACATCCTGAACCATCAGGAGATGACCCGAAAAAGCTCCGATTCTGCCGGACCCACACGCGGCGTCGCCGAGCCTGCCGAAATACTCGTTGATCGCGCAGAAGAACATGAGATCGCTGTCGGCGTGGACGAAGCGGGTGTATTTGTTGGCCCCGATGAAAGATTCGAGAAGAAACCACCGTTCAAAACAGAATCGTTCGAACTGAAGGTCGTTCGTGCTTGCGTGCACGTAGGCGTTTCGGAACGGCTCCGCCGCAGCGATGTGGTGCGCGATCGGCTCAAACCTTACAAATGGAAGGCTGGGGTCGCGATCGCCGATAAGCACAATCTCGTTTGCCGGATTTTGTCGGTGACATTGCCATAGCGAGCACCAGAGATACGATGACAGCCCGCGGTGGATGAAAACTATAGGTGTATTCACGTGCTAAATGTAGCAGGCAATTTTGACGAGGCGATGCTTGCCCGCAGATGATTGTCATCCGCAAGCGTACGCCTTCTGGAGACACGTCCCGCTGGAAAGATTGCGGACACAGGGTAAGAGGTTGTACTGTCTCGTCCGCCGAAGTTGCGGCCAGTACCCAGGACGAGCCGCCTATGGCGAGATTGAAGCGAGCCCGGGAAACTGAAGCTGCGCAGAACCCGCTCCAACACCACGACCAATAGATGTCCGTTGATTCATGGCTGCTCTCGATTTTGTCGTGCCCGTTCGACAGCTCGGGCTTTCACCAGCGAGGAGACCGGCTCGAGTGCCGCCAGGGCCACGTTTTCCCTGTCGTTGAGGGAGTTCCAGTGCTGTTGCGACACGACGCGGACGCAACGCACCCTTCGATTGCGAAGACGCTGTCGGAAGTGCGCGACGACAGAACCCACGCGCCGCGGATTTCAGCGGCAGCGGATGGCATCGACCCGGTTGTTCAGATCGTAATCGCAGCAACCTGCGGACGACTCTATTCTCGACTCGTCGGGAAGCTTACGCGGTATCCGATTCCACGAGCCCGCCTTCCTCGCGGAGATGGAAAGACGTTGCTCGACATTGGATGTAACTGGGGCCGCTGGACTTTTTCCGCGGTGCGGAACGGCTACCGCGCAGTAGGCATCGATCCGGACCTTGGGCCCGTTCTCGCAGCGAAGAGGATCGCCGCTCAGCTCGGTCTTGTTGCCCACTTCGTCGTTGGTGATGCCCGGTCGCTTCCATTTGCTCCGAATATTTTCGACACAGTATTCTCTTACAGCGTCATACAACACTTCTCGAAGAGCGACGCCCGCATAGCGTTTGTCGAGACAGGCCGGGTTTTAACTGACGGCGGTTCAGCAATGATTCAGATGCCAAACGCCTACGGCGCGCGAAATATTTTTCACCAGCTTACGCATCGCAGCCCACAGGATTTCGACGTACGTTACTGGACTCCGCGCGAGCTGCTCGCCGCGTTCGACAGCCTGATCGGGCCAGGCACAATCTCTGTAGATGGTTTCTTCGGATTGGGAATACAGCCGGATGATATCGACCTTCTTCCCTTTCAATACCGGCTGGTTGTGAAGTCATCGGAAATACTTCGCTCGGCAAGCGATCATATACCGGGGTTGAGACACCTGGCCGACAGCCTTTATGTTACTGCGAGAAAACGCGCTTAGGCGAGCAGCGTCTGCGTTTCTCCCTCCCAGAAAATCTGTGACTGCTTTGCAAGAATCGTTCGATGGATCCGATAGCGCCCCGCTCCAGGGGGATCGAATTGGCTTTACGCCGGAACCGAGCCAAAGGAGTACGCAGCTTCTCTATCTCGTTCTATTGCTCGGCGCCGCAATACGCGTTGTGCAGTACTTCAGGCGACCGGCGCTATGGCTCGACGAAGCCATGCTTTCAATCAGCATCGTCAAGCGTCCGCTGCGGGCTCTCATATTCTCGCCACTCGAATTCAATCAGAGCGCGCCGCCGCTCTACCTCCAGATTGCAAAGATATCAACGATGATTTTCGGACCGACCGAGCTGGCACTGCGGCTTCCGTCGTTTCTGTTT